>CAYQMZ010000159.1:0-12076 GCA_964418725.1 uncultured Pirellulaceae bacterium | reverse complement strand
GTATACGACGCCGCGACGAACGAGCATGTGGCGACGATCGAGAACCGCTCTGGGACACGCAACTTCGGACAGGGAGTCGCTGTACTCGGTTCGCAAGTGTTCGTTACAGATTGGCTCAATCTGTATGCATATGAAATCAACAACGGTCATGCGACGCTTAAGCACACCGTTAGAGATCCAGGGTCTACAGGATTCTTTGGGAAGTCGCTGGCCCTGAGCGGTTCGACAATTGCGGTTGGTGGAAGAACGAGCTACGCCTTCGATGTGAGCAGCGGAAGGCCCAATTTGGTGGCAACGATTAAGGCCCCAACCAGTGAGTCGATCAGGTTCGGATGGGCCATTGATATCGACGGCTCAACCGTGGTGGTTGGAGCTTTCTTGCAGGACGTCGGCGCTCGGGATTCGGGGAGTGCGTATGTATATGACATCAGTGACGGCGGCGAAGCGAGGCTGGTCGCTGCGCTAAACAACCCAACGCCGGAAAGGATTGGGTACTTCGGCCGTGGCGTTGCCATTAGCGGTGACACCGTGGCTGTCGGGGCAGAGGGCGACGATACCGTGTCCCATAGTGCTGGCAGTGTTTATCTCTACGGTATAGGAAATGGCAATGCGGTATTGGAGCATACGATCACTAATCCAGCCGCGGATATTGGCGAATTCGGACGAGCTGTCGCGCTTCAAGGTACCACACTGGTGGTCGGTGACTATGGAGCCGACGGCCCGGTAGAGCTCGCGGGCAGGGCGTATCGGTACGATATAAGCGGCACGAGTCCGTCACTCGAAGAAATCATTGAGAATCCCACGCCGGAAACCCGGGACCACTTTGGATTCGCAGTGGACTTGCTTGGGGACTCCATCGTTGTAGGCGCACCTAGTGACAACACATTGGCAAGACTGGCCGGTAGCGCCTACGTGTTCGATACTGGCGCCGACGAAGCCAAACTGACGGGGACACTCAATAGCCCGTTGCCCCAGATCAACGATGAGTTTGGCGAAGTGGTCGCGTTGGATGGATCGATAGCTGTCGTTGGCGTGCCGGCGGATGATACTGGTGCAGAGCAATCGGGCAGTGTCTACGTTTTTGACGTTAGTGGCGACACCGCGTCGTTGATCGGATCGATTCCAAACCCAACTCCTGACGTGAACGACCACTTCGGAGAAACGATTGACGTAAGCGGTTCGATCGTCGTAGTTGGAGCGCCGAACGCCGACGGGCTTGAGGATCCGGACGGTGAGGCTATGACTGGCACTGTCTATGTCTACGAGATTCGCGACGACAACGTCCGCCTTCTCGATACCATCTTGAATCCCACGCCTCAACGTTTTGAAACCTTCGGCAGCGCTGTGGGAATCAGCGGTGACACCATCGTCATCGGCGCTAGGGGCGAAGACGAGGGGGAAGTACGCGATGCAGGAAGGGTGTACTTCTATGATATCAGTAGCGGAACAGCCGAACTGGAGGATACAGTTCGGAATCCATCGCCCGCAAACTACGATCGGTTTGGTTCGGCGTTGGATATCAGCGGATCGACTGTTGTCGTTGGCACCGCAAACGACGATACGGGTGCAGAAGACGCCGGCAGCGTATATGTCTTCGAGTACTCTCAACGGGACGCGGAGCTCGTCGATACGATTAGCAATCCCTCGCCCGAACGGAACGACAAATTCGGTAGCGCCGTGGCCGTCAGCGGAGAACACATCGTTGTTGGTGACTCTCCTATTGGATACGGAGATGCGGGGTCGGCCTATGTCTATCGGTTGGCAGAGGACGGAAGTGCTTCGTTGCTGGAAACTCTTAGTGACCCGTTGTCGGACCCGAATGACGAATTCGGTATTTCTGTCGCAATCAGGGGCTCCAAAGTCGTCGTTGGTTCGAGGCAACAGGATGCAGGAGCGACAGATGCGGGTATCGCCTACGTCTATGAAATTGATGAGTCGAATTCGGCTGTCGTCCTCGAGAGAACTCTCCTCAACCCGACACCTGAGTTCGATGATCAGTTTGGTCACTCTGTGGCAATCAGCGGCAATACGCTGATTGTTGGAGCCGTTGAAGACAATACGAAGCGTCCTAAGCAAGGCGCTGTGTACGTCTATCGATCAGATGAACCGATTCCTGAACCACCAATTACGGATCCAGATCCACCTGTCACTGCCCCTGACCCACCCGCGTCATCGCCGAACTTGGAGGTTCTGTACCAAAATAAGGAACGTAAGGTTCGATCGAACGTGATTGAAGCCAAGCTGGAACTTTACAATCGCGAGTCGTCGCCAACGAACCTTAAAGACGTAGTTTTGCGTTACAAACTCGACCCGGACAATCTCAATCCTATCGTGTCGGTCACCTCGACGAATGCTCCAGGTGGCGTCGACGCCAGTTTTGTCGAAGACGGGGCAGATTCCTATGTGGACTTCAAAGTCCTGGGGAACTTTTCTGTTAGCCCCGGCAAACGACTTAAGCTCCGCTTTGAAATTGAAAACGAGGAAGGCTTGCCGTTCGACCAATCGAATGATCTTTCATTCAAAGCTTCTCAAACTTCGTTTGGACCAGCCAACGTCGACATAATCCTGGCTGAAACAGACAGCACCCCCGACCCTGAGCCCGACTCAGAACCAGTTCCCGGTCCGGTTGCAGGCATTGAGGTTTTCTACCAAAACAAAGCCCGCGAAGTAGAAACCAACCAGATTGCGGCAAAGTTGGAACTGTACAACCGAGACTCAGAGACGAAGAATTTCAAGGGGCTCGAGTTTCGGTATCGGTTTGATTCAGACGGGCTTACGCCTCAGGTTGATATCACATCGACCAATGCGCAGGGACGCATTGTTAGTTCGATCGTTAACGACGGGGCTGACTCCTACGTCTCTTTTCGCATCGTCGAAGACTTTTTCGTCAAATCCAATCGACGCCTAAAGTTGAAATTCGAACTTGCCAACACGGAAGGAGAGCTCTTCAATCAAGCGAACGACTTGTCCTTCGTTGCATCGCAAACCTCACTTGCACTGGCCGATTCGATCGAACTGGATTGGTTGGATGAGTGATCGACTGCGGATTGGTTGAATCCATTCTCGCTCAATCCTCTTGCGAAACAGTGGCCGCCCAAGAGTTCAGGTCTCATCGACGATCAGCTTCAGGTGTTTGGGCAGCACCTCAACCTCGACGGGAAGGAAACCACCTGGGTCTCCGTCGATCTGGTACGGCACATCGGGCCGGTCCGATCGAATCCGGATCTTTTGCGTTTTAACAAGCTGGAAATCGGGCTGGTGCTGATGCTGCCCCATCAGGACTGCACCGAACTGCCGCAGTCCGTCCCAGAACGAGCCTCCTGCAAATGTGGCCAATTCCAACAGCCCGTCTGTCGGATCGCCTTCGGAAACGATCTGCAGACCCGCGGCGTAGGACGGCATGTTAAACGCGAATGCCCAATGGCAATCGATCGAATTCCAGCCGTCCGCTGTTTCCCATTCGACGACTAGATTTGGATAGTCGTAATTCAGGATGGATTCAATGATTGGCTTGGCATACGCAAGGTGAGTGATGTTGCCTTCTCGTTCTTCGTGCACTCGACGAACAACTTCTGCGTCAAATCCGCAGCTTAGCATTACGAGGAATAGTTTCTCGTTCGCACTTCCGGCGTCGACTTGTTTGGTCTCTTTTCGAACAATCATGTCGACCAAGCGGCGAGGATGGGCTTCAATGCCCAAGTACTTGGCCAGAAGGTTCTCTGTTCCCAGCGGAAAGATGGCGATTGGGATTTCTCGATCGATGGCGTTGACAACAACTTCGATGGTGCCGTCGCCGCCGGCCGAAATTACGCAGTAAAGTTGCTGCTTGTTCTCGCGAACGAATGGCGCTAGTTCGTCGAGTACCGAGATAATTCGGACGTCAAAGCCTGCTTCGATTAGCAGTTGTTCTAGATCCGTGACGAGCGCTTTGCCGGTTCCTGTACCGGCTCGCCGATTGACGAACAGAACGATGAGTCTGCCAACATTCACGGTTGCTGCTTTAACCTGTTGGGCTCAAGCGAGCCTGCTATCGAATAACCGAACAACAAACGTCTTTGTACTTCTCCCTCTGGGGCCTAGATACCTGTGGCGTCTAGGTGAGTGAGGGTGCTCGCAGAACGCGTGACACTTGTTGTCCGATCGCTCCTAGATGTCGCCTTTTTTGTCGCGAATCGCGTCGCGGAGTTTCGCTGCTCGCTCATACTCTTCCAACGCGATCGCCTCAGCCAATTGTTCGTCCAGCGACTTGTCGACGCTGAATTTCTCACGCAACGTTTCGCGAAACTCGTTGAGACGCTCGACTAGCTCGTTTTCTTCAAACGAGTGTTCTGCGCCATGTTCCTCAAATATGTCTCGCAGTTCATCAAGGCCCTTATTCACTGCTGCGACGGCCTCTTCCGGGCCGTGATGATCCAGTTCAGCCAATGCCGCAGCCTGAATGCGATGAAACATAACGAACGGACGATACTGTTCGTGCGAAACGGTCCACTCCTCGTCTGGCGATCGCTCTCGGCAGAGGTCCATCAGTCGTAGGGTGTGGTCGGCGTCTCGAACAGCATTTTTGAATTCTCGCATCGCGAGCCAACAGATGCGGCGATGGTAGTACTGCACGAATTCGCGATCGCATTCGGCGCATTCATCCACCGTGAACTCCGATTCGGATGATTCTTCACGGTACCGTTCGCACAGATAGTCGTAGTAGGACTCCGCACCCTGCGGTTTTTCACCGTCGGGACGACCTGAGGTCTCCAGTTGAAGCAGACCCATTTCAATTCTCATCTGAATCAGCTCTCGGCCATCTTCACCGTCCACCAGCCGCACGCTGACGGCGTCGGGGTCATAGGGCCAATCACTCAGGATGCCGTCGATATGTTGCTTTGATTCAGACTTCTTACGTTTTGCCATGAATTACCTGCTTTACCATTAGGGAACTCGACATCTCGATTATAGCAGGATGCACGCTTTGACCTCTATCGGACTGCAAGTCCGCGTGAGCTAGTTGATGGACAGTTGAAAAGCGTAGGAGCCTTTACTGACGTGCATCAATCCATATCTGGCGGTCGTCGCATTTGTTTTTTTCGCGAGGCCGCCTCCTTATTCTTACGTCGCCGGCGCTTGCTACCTTTTGTTGGTTTCGTCGCCTTGCGTTTTTTGGGCGGTTCCGCTACGGATTGAATGAGTTCTCGAAGCCGCGCGAGGCAGTCCGTGACGTTTTTTCCTCGCTCGCGAAACTTCTGGCTGGTCAGCAGTATTTCGCCGCTGTCTGTGATCCGGTTCTTGTAGCGTTCTAAGAATCTCGCCCGAACGCCAGCCGGCAGAGTCGTGTTGGCTGTTACGAGCCATCGCAAGGTCGCCTTTGAATTGACTTTGTTGACGTTTTGCCCGCCTGGGCCCTGGCTACGAGCATACGAGAACTGCAACTCGGCTGACGGCACCTTGATTTTGTTGTTGACAACTAACATTGCAGATCGAATGGCGGTTTGGCGAGCCTGGCAATTGCCACGATAGGCATTGGCAAGCTGAGTTTTTGCGATGCAACTCGCGGGAAGCACTGTGCACGTGAAAATGAGACGAGGAAATAGGTTATTCTGGGCGCGATCAGCGACCGTTTAATGCTGAATCCTATCTCCAGAGAAAGCCATGCGAAACGCACCTCACGCAAGCATATCTTACAAAGGAATCGTCTCGACGTTGGTTGTCGTACTGTTTGGGAGCGGTATCGCCGACGTGCCGCGTGTTGCAGCCCAGTCCACGGCGGCTGTTCCCGATGCAAAACGTCAAGCTTTACCGACGGACTTGGGAACGCGAAGGTTCGGGGAAGACTGGCCGAAGTTTCTTGGTCCCAATCAGGATGGAAAGTCGAACGAAACGGGGATCATCAAGGATTGGGAGGACGGCGGAAAACCGGGGGCGGCGCTGAAGTTGCTTTGGCAAGTTCCACTCAAGCAAAGCTACGGGACCTGCACCGTCAGTCGCGGCAGACTGTTTCAGTTTGACAGCGAACCGATTGGACCTCCACGGCAGGGACGATCGACTGGCAAAATTATGTGTCTCAACAGCGAGACTGGCGAGCTGCTTTGGCAACACAAGTACCAATACGAATACGCGGATCAGTACGGCTACAACAATGGCCCACGCAACTCTCCAATCGTCGATGGCGACCGTCTCTACGCGTACGGGGTCGATGGAAAGCTGCTTTGCTTGCGAGTGGATGACGGCAAAAAGCTTTGGGCGACAGACGCGAATGCCGAATTTGGCGTCATTCAAAACTTCTTCGGTGTGGGCAGCAACCCGATCGTTCACGGCGACCTGGTTATCGCCATGGTCGGAGGTAGCCCAGTCGGCAACCGTCGGATTGACCAAGCAAAAGGGAATGGATCGGGAATCGTGGCTTTCGACAAGTTCACGGGCAAGGTTCGTTACAAACTTTCAGATGAGCTGGCCAGTTATTCGTCGCTAAAGCACAGCAATGCACTGGGACGAAGCTGGTGTTTTGCGTTCACACGCGGAGGACTACTTGCGTTCGAGCCATCCAAGGGCAAGCAGGATTTCTTCTTTCCGTGGCGGGCACGCATACTTGAAAGCGTCAACGCGAGCGTCCCCGTCGTCTTTGACAACCAAGTTTTCATTTCTGAAACGTATGGGCCCGGAAGTGCTCTGCTTGATTTCAAAGACGTTAACGATGGGCAGCCGACGGTCGTGTGGAAGGATCCCGAGAGAAGTCGTAAGAAGGCGATGCAAACTCACTGGAACACCGCGGTTCATCACGAAGGTTATCTCTACGGCAGCAGTGGTCGGCATCAGTACAATGCCGAGCTTCGATGTATCGAGGCCAGCACGGGCAAGGAGATGTGGAGTCAGCCTGGCTTATCACGGTGCTCGCTCATGTATGTGGACGGACACTTCATCTGTCTCAGTGAGGTTGGTATCGTGCTGCTGCTGGAGGCGACGCCACGCAAATTCGTCGAGGTCGCGCAGTTGCTGCTGCTGGATGACGACGGTCCCATGTTGAAATCCCCTGCATGGGCTGCTCCCGTGTTATCGCATGGCCTGCTATACCTGCGTGGTAAGGATCGGCTGGTTTGTCTCGAGCTGATTCCATCGCGTGCGGCGGAAAAGTCAACACGGTGAAGTCTTGGGCAGCCAGATCACGAGCACCCAAAGTGGTGAGCTATTGTTTGGCAAGCCTAGGCCTGGCGGCAAATTGCGACCGCGCGAGTAATTGATAGATCCTTTAGGCGGAACACGGCGGAGTTCCGTTTGGGCATTCGTTGTGGCCTTGCGAATGCGAACACTCAAGGCATTCGAGTAGTAAGAACTGGCGGGCAGATTTCCGCCTGGAGTATGAAGTAGCTGTTATGCGTAAACAAAACTGGGCTATCGTCGGCGGGGGCATGATGGGGCTGACGATGGCCAACCTGCTTTCGAAGGCGGGCCAGAAGGTCACCATTCTTGAGGCTCGTCCAACGCTAGGAGGGCTTGCCGATGCTTGGAAGTTGGGCGACGTCGTTTGGGATCGTCACTACCACGTGACATTACTCTCTGACGCGCAGTTGCGCGACTTGGTTGACGAGCTTGGGCTGTCCGATCAGATGGAATGGGTTGAAACCAAGACCGGTTTCTACACCGACGGTAAGTTCTATTCGATGTCGAACACGGCTGAGTTCTTGCAGTTCCCTCCTCTGGGGCTGATTCAAAAGTTACGTCTTGGCGGCACGATCTTTCTCGCGTCCAAAATCAAGAATTGGAAACGCCTGGAAGCGATCCCTGTGGCCGACTGGTTGAAGAAGTGGTCGGGTGCAGCAACCTTCGAGAAAATCTGGTTGCCACTGCTGCGGGCGAAGTTGGGTGAGGCATATCAGCGAACGGCGGCTTCCTTCATTTGGTCCTACATCAGCCGCATGTATAAGGCGCGACGGACTGGCCTGAAGAAAGAAATGTTCGGCTACATGAAGGGCGGCTATGCGCGATTGCTGGATGCGTATCAATCGTTGCTCGAGTCTCGCGGTGTCGAGATTCGCCTGAATCAGCGTATTGAGAAGATTGAATCCGAGGGCGAGCCCAGCATTACGTTTCAGGATGGCAGTTCCGAACAGTTTGATCGGGTTGTCGTCACGACTGCGGCCAACATCGTCAGCAAGCTGTGCCCCAGTATGTCGGCGGAGGAGCACAAGCAGTTTCAGGATATCGAATATCTTGGAATCGTCTGTGCGTCTGTCCTGTTGTCCCGGCCGCTGGGTGGTTACTACGTCACGAACATTACCGATGACGTGCCATTCACTGCAATCATCGAGATGTCCACCATCGTTGATCCGAAAGAGTTTGGAGGCAACACCCTGGTCTATCTTCCAAAATACGCAACGGCAGACGATCCCGTCGTGAACCAGTCGGACGCCGAGGTGCAGGAGAGTTTTATGTCTGCGCTAAAGGAGATGTATCCCGACATCCAAGACGACGAAGTCAAAGCGTTTCAGATTTCGCGTGTGCGTAACGTGATGGCCATTCCGAAGCTGAACTACTCCAGCAATCTCCCTCCGGTGGCCACTTCATTGGACTCCGTATTTGCGATCAACTCAGCACACATCGTGATGGGAACGCTGAATGTTAATGAGACGATTCTGCTGGGTGAGGAACTGTTTGCGAAGCACTTGCAGCCGCTGCTGGACTAGGATGCCGCGCCGCGTGAAAGCACGAGCACCACTTAGTTTCAGGGGTGTGCATTTCAGTTCAGTCAAGTAGGTGGCACGCGAATTTTGACAAGTTTCGGATGACTTGTTGGATCGCGATTGCAATTTCGCGGGTTCTCTCTAAGCTCATGCAAAAGAAGTCGTGGGGGAACACGGATGGTACATCTGTCGATGAACGAACTGACCACTTTGCGGTGGTCATTGGAAGAAGACATCGAAGAATTCTCGCAAGCTGGCTTCGATGGAATCGGCATTTGGCGACAAAAGCTATCCGATGTAGGCGAGGATGCCGCCTGCGAAATGTTGCGACGGAAAGGTCTCACGTGTTCCAACTTGCTTTGGGCGGGTGGCTTTACGGGCAGCGAAGGTCACTCCTTTCGTGACAGCGTTGTCGACGCCGTAGAAGCGATTCAATCTGCGGCTAGGCTGGGTGCAGACTGCCTAGTCATCTACACAGGGGCCTGGGGCGGCCACACGCAAAACCACGCGTATCGACTAGTGCACAATGCTCTGCGCGAGCTGATCCCGTTTGCTGAGGAATTTGGGGTTCCGCTGGCACTGGAGCCGATGCACAGCAGTTGCGGCGGTAACTGGACGTTCCTTGAGACGATTGAAGAAACGCTGGCGGTTATTGATCCGCTTGAAAGTCCTTTTCTGCAACTGGCGATCGATACCTATCACATTGGCTTCGATTGCTTGGCGGATCCCTCTGTGTTTCACCAGCTAAGCGACATCGCACACCGAGTTGCAGTTGTGCACCTGGGCGATGGGTTGGTTATTCCCGACGGTGAACAGAATCGATGCCCGCTAGGTGAGGGGCTCCTTCCAATCCGTCAGATCATCGAAACGCTTGTCGAAGCTGGATTCGATGGTTTTGTTGATGTCGAGCTGATCGGCGAGTCTGTGGAGCAATTCGATTACCCGCAGCTCATCCAGAAATCCAAAGCGTTTCTGAACGACATGTTCGCGACCAAGTCCGGTAGCTGAATGCCAACCGTTGCTACGCGGCTCGAAGAATCGACAACATCGGCTTGGAAGGCTTCTGCGTTACGCAGGCGGGCATCTCGCCCAGCTGTACACACGTGATCTGGCCGTCTTTGCGAAGGTCCGTGGCCAAAGTCATGATTGCACGTAAAGCGCCGTATTCTGCATCCCAGCTCTTGCGTGAACGGTCGATGTCAATGTTCAGGTAGAACAGTTGCCCGTCCCTCGCATTGCGGATCAGTCGCTTTTGGCACACGCCGACTAAGGAGCGAACCGAGCGTCGCGACCCGCCAACGAAAGAACACGTCAACGGCGCGGCCCAGAGACCACCCCGGACGATTCGCGGTCCGGTGTTGCGAGTCACTTCTGCCGTTCGTGGTCTTGCGACACGACAGCCGTGGCGAACCAGAATGTCCCAGTGTTTTTTCGCCTCATGAGGATCCATGACGACGGATGTCAGCTGTTCGCCGTTGCCTAGCAAAAGACTCTGTTGTTGTCGTAGCGTTTGGATGAGCTCTTGGCGATTCAGGCCTTTGGGAATGTGGACGGTTCGTTCGCCTCCCATTGGCAGTGTGGTTGTGGTGTGGCCGCTGGTGGTCCAATTGCTTGGAATTCCCAATTCTTCGACTAAAGCAATAACGTCGCGGCTCCGCCCGGCAACTTCTGTCGACAACGACTCGTTTTCGACTCCGTCCACTGAACAGCAAAATAACGCTCTTGTATTGCTCACGATAATTCTCTCCGACCGTCCCGCTATCGACTACTTGCACGGGTTTCGCGCAACATCTCTTGTCATCGGTATCGCGTGCTTCCCAGAAACAGCTTCACCAAGCTGTTAATCGACAGGTGAGCGGGGGGATCTTTCGTGGCCAAGCAAAATAAGTTGCGATGGCAGATCATAACCCCGCTAGCTTGGCCTGAATCCCGAGAAAACCGAAACCGCACGTAGAAGATTGATCCCGTGGCGATTCATTTATCGTCGCTTGCTCCCGTCGTAGGTTGGCGGGGATGGACTAAGTTTGACGCCTGTGCTCGAGATGGCAACAATGCCAGCATACGCCAGTCACTCTTCGAAAATCTCGTATTGACCACATTTGCTGCCCCGTTCAACGGCAGCGTCCCGATGGAGCAATACGGTGGCCACGGTTTTCGACCTGAGTTCGTTGACCGTCTCGGAAGATATCTGCCAGCTGAGGAAACGAAAATGGAATCGGATCGCCCAATTGCCCAGCATCGGTGCCACGTATCGCGACGCCAAGCAATCGCAATGACAGCGGCCACTGCTGGCGGATTTCTTGCCCCAACAACTGCGCGAGCCGTGACCTCGTCACGGGCTTCAAAGCGAACGAAGGCTGCTGTCGAAAAGGGGCTGCAGTGGGTGGCAAGAACGCAATCGAAAATCGGTCGTTGGACCGCCGGTAACTATCCGACGGCCATGACGGCGCTTGCTGGCACCGCCCTGCTCTGCTCCGGTTCGACGACGACACAGGGCCCGTATGCGAAGAACATTCGTCGGGCCGTGAACTACCTAATGGCACAGGTGCGAGAGAACGGACTGATCGGTGATCCAGAGCGAGACAATCGCTACACCTATGGTCATGGCTTCTCGATGCTATTCCTCTCGCAAGTCTTGGGAGAAGAGGAAGATGCCGATCGGCGACGCGAGTTGGTGAACGTATTGGCGAAGGCGGCAAGTTTCAGCGGCAAGGCCCAAACTCGATCCGGCGGTTGGGGGTACGTGAGCGCCAAAGACGGGAACAATTTTGACGAAGGTTCAACGACGATCACGCAGGTGCAAGGACTTCGAGGTTGTCGCAACGCAGGTATTCCAGTCTCCGCAGACATCATCGATCGAGCAAAGAAGTACATCTACAGTTGTAAGAACGGCGACGGTGGTATCAGTTACAGCTACAACAACCGTGGCTCGTCGCGTCCGGCGATCACCGCAGCCGCACTCGCGGCACTCTACAACGCTGGCGACTATGACAGCAAACACGTTCCGGACATGATGAAGTACTGCAAGGACAAGCTGTACCGGCTGAACAGCAGCCAGAGTTTCGGGCACTGGCATTACACGTATTTGTACTATGCCCAGGTCGTCTATCGTGAAGGCGGCGAATCGTGGCGTTCTTTTCGCGACACGCTCTATGCGCGATTGATTGGCGAGCAACAGCCCGAAGGACAATGGACCGGGAACATCGGCCCGATCTACGTCACAGCGATCAACCTGACTGTGCTGCAACTCGAAAACGGGTTCCTGCCGATTTATCAACGCTGATTTTCGTTTGAGGTGTTGAAGAGTTGAGTCGGCTAGTGATTGCCCCAACTGGGAGATGACAATTGACCAGATTCGTAGTTGGAGTGCGCTTCGATGACGGGTTTGATGAAGGCTATGGCTGGGCTGA
>CAYQMZ010000158.1:0-12086 GCA_964418725.1 uncultured Pirellulaceae bacterium | reverse complement strand
CCTACACTCTGAGCATCGGCGTTACTAAGCGTGCCGCCATCGCCAAACACGATCAAGTCACTTACGACACCTGCGTCCAGGAACCCAGGTGTACCTGCAATTACCGGAATCGTGGCGACCAATACTCTGGCGTCACCGGCCGGATCGGTCGCCGTTCCGCCGACTCCGGTTACCCCCGTCCCGCTAACCGTCCCCGTCGACTGCGAGTCAGGGAAGTTATCACTGACGACAATGTCGGTGTTGGTATCGATGGACGCTCGCGACGGATCGAATACAATATTTAACGAAACGTCTTCCACGCCGGAAGCGTTCGCGCGTTGGTCTTCGACAAAGACATCCAAGAAGAACTGAACGCCCTCCGAGACAGCCGATACAGCATCGCCATTTGCGTCCACTGCTTCCAAACTGATCTCGACGGTTCCAGCAAACACTTCAACAGAAACGTCTGTCGATGTCGTATTGCCGGCAATGTCGCTGACGATAACTTGGAAGTCCTGCACGCCTGTTTGGGTGCCCGTAGGCTGCCACGTCACTTCACCGCTAGACGCGTCGATGGTCATACCAGTTGGAGCATTGCCCAACGAGTAGGTGATGTTGGACTCGTCAACATGGTCGGCATTGAAGTCGTAGGCTTCGCCGACATTCACAACGGCTGGTGCGGTGTTGCTGATCGCTTCTGGACCGGTCTGGTCAACTTCGATCGTCAGCACAGGGCTCGGTGTGCTCAACTCATCACCAAAGTCCACAACGGCCGTGATGTCCTGCTCGCCAATGATTTGCGTGTTGGTCGAAACTACAACCGTCTCGCCCGTTGCGACGCCTCGGCCAATTTCGGTGCCGTCCGCCGACACAATGACGGTGGCTCCGTCGAATACTCCCGACACTTCGAATTGCAACGCTGTGAGATTGGTCACGTCGTCGTCATCCAGTGAACCAGAATCCGACTCCGCCAGCAGGTCTACTGCTGTTGGACCATCGGTGTTGATCGTGATCGTGAAGAACTGGCTATCCACGGCAGAAGAAAGTGGATCGTTGGCGGGGCTAACCCGAATCAGTGCATCCAGCGTCCCAATGAACCCAGATGCCGTTACATTGCCTTCGTCGTCGATTTCGATCGTCGCATCATTGTCATTGATGAATGCTTCGAATTCGATCGGATCACCTTCGACGTCGATTGCACTGACCTGGAACTCGGCCGGCTCGCCTGGTTCAAAGACTTGATCTTCAAAGTCTTCTAGGAATGGTCCGCCGTTGTCCGTATCTTCGTCCAACGTAACGGTGAAGGTCTCTGTGGTCTGGTTTCCGTTGACGTCCGTCGCAGTGACCGTGACGGTTGTTGTGCCCGTACTCTCCAGTGCTCGAAGCATCAGCACCGCGTTCTGCGTGTCTTCGAAGACCTGTGCTCCTTCGATCACGACAGGTGTATCAGGCGTGCTTCCTGTTACGGGCACATTACTGATCGTCTCTCGAACACGCTCACCTTCAGTAAGCAACCCAAACACAGTGTGGTTGAAGTCCAGATGGCGTGTTGTGCCCTCGGTGACGAAGAACTGAGAATCGTTCGTGTCGTCGTTACTCTTGGCCATCGACAGGATACCCGTGCTGGTATGCTGCAGATCGACGTGGAATTGATCATCGAAGTCACCCAAGTCTGATCCACCCGAACCGGTTCCGGTTGGGTCACCACCCTGAATTACAAACTCGTTGATCACGCGGTGGTAAGAGATGTCATCGTAGAAGTCATCCTGCGCTAGAGCAATCATTCGATCTGTTGCACGTGACGCTCGACCTTCGAACAGCTCGAACACAGTGTCACCCAGATAGGTGCCGTCTTCGCTGTTGGTAAAGCGGATACTTCGATTGCCTTCCAGCAACACCGTTTCTAATACGGCGTCGTTATCCACCGACACGGTGTAGCTGATGACATCGCCCTGCGGATCGTAACCATCCAACGCGATGTGCAGCGGCGCTCCGTTAAGTACCGTAACGTCGTCTAGTGGAACAATCGAAGGATCAACGCTGGTCGGAATCGCGACGCCACTTCGATTCGAGATTTCTTCCAATGACAGTAACTCGCCATTGGACTCGCTGTTGTCAGGGAAGACCCAGATATTCTGTGCTGAACGGCCTTCGTCGGTGGCCAGTTGCGTTGGCTCGAGCGTTTCGTTGTCTGGCTCGACCTTTTGCAGCAATTCGTTGATGGGCAGGAAGTGCTGGCCTTCCTCGAACAAATCAAGTTGTTCCGCGACATCGCCTCGTGCGTCTAGTGTTGTCGTCCAGAGTTCAACGCCCGCATCTGCTAGTGCCTGTGCAAACGCAACCAAGTCAGGCTGAGCCTCCTGGCTGCCCTGTACGTCCAATGTGGTTGAGCCATAAAGAATGTCGTCAACATTCACGGCATCCAAAGATCCGAATACTAATACGTCATTGCTGACTGGAACGTCCGCCGGATTCGACGTGATATTCAAGGTACCCGGTGCGTCAGCTTGCATCCGCACGGTGAAGACTTCGAGTTCGCCCGCTCCTAGCGGAGACAAACTACTAGTGAACCCGCCCACTTCGTCCAACACTCCGGGTGTCGTGCTGGTTCCCGATTGGCCGTTCGGATAGTCGCTGCCAATTTCAATATCGCCGGCTACGGAGGCAATGGCCGAGTTGTACTCAACATCCAAGAATGCCGCGAACACACCGAATCCATCGATCGGCTCGACATCTTGTGTGTCTTGTACGAAGACACTGATGAGAAACTCGTCACCGACATCGATGGTCGAAATCTCGTTGCCTTCCAGGTCTGTTGTGCGAACGTGGAACGTCACCACATCGCCTGGCTCGCCAGCACCTTCGTTCAACGCTTCGACCAACATGGAAAGATCGTCGTCGCCGGCAGTCCCGTCACCATTCACATCCAGGAACATATCGCCACCGAGTTCCGGTAGCGCGGACGAAGAAGTGGCGTTTACGGATTCCGACGTGACAATTTCAAGAGGCTCGCCCGATCCGCTGTTTCGCCGTGAACTCAACAAGGACAGCACCAATGCGTCCATAGGCGACGCCATTCCGTCGTTGTTGACGTCGAATGCGTTTTGCGGATTCTGAAAGACGTCGCCAGCCAGCATCATCCGCGCTTCGAGCAGTTCAGTCTTCGAAGGGAATGACGTCTTGAAGCGTCGCGTCGACCTACGGACGGATTTCGAGCGGGAGAACAGCAATCGAAAGAATTCAAAAATCATGGTCGAGCCCTGAAGTGCGTCGAATGACGTGAGAGAAAGGGGGTGGCATGATCCATTGCCGTACAATTCAACGTAATCCGGTCAAAAATTGTTGGCAAGAAAGCGGCACCAATTGGCAGTCACCGCCTCATACAACGTATCGCTCATACCGCTTTTGTCGGATTTCAATTCGCTCAAGGCGCGAAAAGCTTGGACAGCGCCAAATAATCCGAACGTTCAGAATCGCACAATTTCGCGAATTCAGCTGACGAGAGGGGTTCCACTACAGAGTGCGCCGACTCGGCTTGAACGGGATACAACCTTTAGGCCTGTCGAACGAATTGCCGAACAGATTCTGACGGATGTGGAAAGCTGCAACCTCTGACAAATGCTATTTCACCCTTGGCATTTCTCTTGGTCGAAGCCACTCCGGCACGTGAGCCAAAACCATGTCGACCAGACTCCGCCAATCGCCGCGCGTCGTCTGTGCCGCATCGCTCGCTACGCGTCCGAGTGCAATTTTTGCCAATTCACGGCACGAATGGCTTGGCGAAATACGGAAACGAAAAGTCTCAGAGTTTTCCTGTGCTAATTGCCCAAGTTAAAAACCGTTTGCCAAACCCATCATTGTCCGCTAGCTTCCCGAGCTACCTAATGCAGACAACCTCTGCCATCGCTGTCTTTCAACTGGGTATTGCAACTGTGAGTAGGCTTCTAAGGAAGGGTAAACGCGCCAAGCGCAGAGAGATTGCGTGGCGAAGAGTCGGATACTGCGAGAGACTCGAAAACAGGCAGCTGATGGCGGGTGACTGCGATGCCGTGATGGAATCCGGAACCCATCAGCACGAGCACAGCCATGATCATGACCATCACCATGAGCACGGTCACGTCCACGAGCACTCTCATGAGCACGATTGGAACGAACTGCATTGCGATGACGTGGGGCAGTACCATCTAGACTTCTCGACCGTGACCTCGTCGGAACCCGTTGAATCGGCATTGGACGAAGCGGACTACAGCGATCTAGCACCGATTCGCGTCCAGGATGTTCCGATTTACCACAGCAACCCGGCGGCGGAACAGAAGATCTATTTGGACTTCAATGGTCACCAAGTTTCTCGAACGGGGTGGAACGAGTATCACGGTGGGCGCACGATATTCGCGCCACCTTTCGATCGCGATGGAAATGATCAGACGTTCGACGGCGCTGAGCAACGGGCAATCGAACTCATCTGGTCCCGTGTGGCAGAAGACTTCGCCCCATTTCAAATCGATGTGACCACCGAATCGCCTTCCGCTCGAGACTTCAGCGAAGGCAAGAAGGCCATACGTGTACTCGTCAGCAGCAACGTTGACCAAATCTCTAGTGAACGATGGTTCGAAAACGTGGGTGGCGTGGGCTACGTCAACTCTTGGCGATTTGAATCGGACACTCCGGTCTGGGTCTTCGCGAATATCCTTCGAGGCAACGAGAAACGCATTGCTGAAGCTGCATCACACGAATTGGGCCATGCGTTTGGCTTGGACCACGACGGGACCGAAGTAGATGAATACTTCTCAGGTTTCGGTGACGGCGAAACCAGCTGGGGCCCGATCATGGGCTCGTCGTCTGGCCGAACGGTAACGCAGTGGAGCCAAGGCGAATACGTCGGAGCCAGCAATGCCGAAAACGATCTCTTCGTGATTGCCTCGGCAGCAAACGGGATCCAATTCCGTCACGACGATCATTCGTCAAACTTCCATGCTCCCACCAGATTGCAACCGGACAGCAATCATTCATTTCGTGTCGAGGGACTGATTTCCACATCGTTCGACCGAGACGTTTTCGTCCTGCAAAAAGGGGCCGGCCCACTCCATCTGGAGGCTGTCGGCGCAAGCGTCGGTACCAACCTTGATATCCAACTGACGCTGTATGACGCCAACGTCAACATCCTGGGTACGTTCAACCCGCAAGATGACCTATCAGCTTCGATTCATGCCGATTTGCCGGCGGGAACGTATTTCGCCCGAATCGACGGTGTGGGGTTGGGCGATCCGAAATCCAATGGCTACTCCGAGTACGGCAGTATCGGCGAGTACGTGATCCAAGGCTCCTTCCAGCCTGCCATTGAATCGCCACAAACTTTGCAGCAGCCTACCCAAGGCAGTGATGGGACGACGCCACAGGAGGTCGGCCCCTTCAGCTTCGGCGACTTCCTGCTACTTGCCGATGTGTATGGCTCATCTGTTCCGCGCGATCATGAAAGCGATTTGAATTCCGACGGAACCGTCGACTTCAAAGACTTTCTAATCTTAGGAAAGCACTACCGACGCGTCGGTGAATGATGGTCGCAATTAGGCGCGCGGGTGGAACTGTCGATGCACAGCCTGCAGTCGCGAAGTGTCGACATGCGTGTAGATTTGCGTTGTCGCGATGTTGGCATGCCCCAACAGTTCTTGCACCTGCCGCAAATCCGCTCCGCCCGCCAGCATGTGTGTAGCGAAGCTATGCCTAAACGTATGCGGACTGACGTTAGGCGGAACCCCGGCGCGCAATGCGTACTTTTTGACAAGTTCCCAAATCGCCTCGCGCCGCAATCTTCGTCCACGTCTCGAAAGTAACAGCCACTCCGGCGGTCGTGGTGCGTTCGCGGCCAACTCGCTGCGTTGGTACTTCAGATAGTTTCGCACACTCGCGATTGCCGAATCACCAAGCGGAACCATGCGTTGCTTATCACCTTTACCGTGGCAAACACAATAACGCTCATCGAGATGGACATCGCGAACCCGTAGATGGGACAACTCGGACGCTCGACAGCCGGTTGCATAGAGCAATTCGACCATCGCCTTGTCACGCCAACCATACGTGTCATTTCGACGCGGCTCGCGCAGGAAGTTTTCGACCATTTCGATCGACATGACCTCTGGAATTCGTTCCCAAAGCTTTCGAGCCCCCAGCAGTTCCGCCGCGTTGTCTCGCAGCACACCTTCCAATTGCAGGTACCGCAGGAACAACTTCATCGAAACCAGATGCCGCGAAATACTGGTCGCCGCGAGGTCTTGGTCGGACAGCCAAGCGGCGTAATCGGATAGGTCTTGGACGTCCAACGCCTGAATACGACGATTGCCAAGCCAGGTCGAGAATCGAATCAGATCGCGACGGTACGCGTCCACCGTGTTCTGTGACAGGTGGCATTCGTTCTTGATGTAACGCACAAACGCCACCAACCACTTGTCTTCAAGCTTGGCTTCGCTGCGAGGTCGGGCTTTTAGTTTTCGACGAGTTGGCACAGTCGTTCGCTCGTGAGATTTACCGAGCAATACCTGGGCTCGGCGGAGGACGTTGGCGGTTACTCAATTATTCGACCGAATCCTTGAATCGTCGCGTGAATTCGGACGTGCGAATGAACAATTCAACTCGGCGAGCCCTAACGGCTCCCGCAGACAGAAAACTCCATTCGGGTTGTGCCAGAAAAAGGAGTCCAGCGGGCATCCCCGACTAGGCAAGCTTGAGCCGCAAGTTACCTTTAGGGGACGTTACCGGGAGCAGTCACATCATTCCGAGTTCGGCCAGGATGCCGGATGAAGTTTCATAGCGCGCACGCCCGATACGTGACTCGGACGTTTCGGGTCCAACCGGAGGTCTAACCGTTTCCGTCGAGACGGCGAACACAACAGTCAAACAGGTTTGAAACTCGTTCTAGCCGAACCGCAAACGAAGCCGCCCCATGCAAGAGATCGTCTTCGAGAAGCCTTATACCTTCATTCCCCCGCACCAAGGTGACTGGTGGCCAAGCTTCATTCAGCGTTTTCGTTTGATCGATCGCTGGCTGAAGAATTCGCATGGCATCGTCTCCTATGAGTGTCGCAACGAGGATCGACTGCGGGAATCGCTCCAAGCGGGTCACGGCATCCTGCTTACGCCCAATCACGCGCGACCCGCAGACCCGATCGTAATGGGCTGGCTGGCCAGAGAATGCCAAACGCACGTCTACGCGATGGCCAGTTGGCACCTATATCAGCAAGACTGGTTCACGGCGTTTGCGATTAAGAAGATGGGTGGCTTCAGCGTTTATCGAGAAGGCGTCGACCGCAAAGCACTGAACACGTCGATCGATATTTTGGCCGACGCGAAACGCCCGCTGATCATTTTCCCTGAGGGCGCAGTAACGCGCACCAACGACCGACTCAACGCTCTATTGGAAGGCGTCGCCTTCATCGCACGCTCTGCTGCCAAGAAACGAGCGAAGCACGAAGAAGGCGGCAAGGTTGTGGTCCACCCCGTCGCGATCAAATATCGCTTCCATGGCGACATCGAAAAGACACTGGACCCCATACTTTCCACAATTGAGCACCGGTTCTCTTGGCGAGTCCGTCGAGGACATGATTCGTTAATCGATCGAGTGAATCGTGTCGGCAAAGGGTTACTTGCACTGAAGGAAATCGAGTATTTCGGTCGCCCTCAGGAAGGAGCACTGGCCGATCGACTGGATGGACTCATCGATCGTTTGCTTGCTCGTTTGGAGGAGTACTGGATCGGCGAGGTACAGCATGGCCCCGTGGTCCCTCGCGTGAAGACACTTCGGACAAAGATTTTGCCGGAGATGATTGCTGGTACGCTTAGCGAAGAAGAGAGGCAGCGGCGCTGGGATCAACTGGCTGACATCTATCTCTCGCAACAGGTCGCCAGCTACCCACCGGACTATCTTCAAGACAACCCAACGATCGACCGGATGCTGGAAACGGTCGAGCGGTACGAGGAAGATTTGACAGACGTAGTCACTCCACACCCCAGCTTGCATGCGATCATGGAAGTGGGAGAAGCCATCGAGGTCAGCACCAAGCGCGTTCGTGGCGTGGAATCCGATCCGCTGATCGTTGAGATTGAGCAGACTCTGCAATCGATGTTAGATCGTTTAGCAACGGAGTCGCCCGTTTGGAATCAAGGCGGCTGATCGCTTCCACGCGATTCAGTTTGGTACGCTCAAACTTCACTATCGCGTCTGTCCATAGATGGCTTCGCAAATCTTAGTCGCCACCAACGCCTCTTCACCGGGACAAGGATTGGGCGAGCCATCCAACAAGTGATCGACGACTCTCTGCACAAGATTTAGGTGGACTGGTTGGCTAGAGGGAAGCTCCCAAAGCTGGGTGCCCAGGGGTGTTTCAAGTTTCAATCGGCCGGCACCGGACAAGCTATCCGTCGTCAGAATCCCCTGATCCCCAACGATCTCGAGCGTGTCCCGATGCACGGGGCAATTCCAATGAAAGGCAGCCGAACCGTGTACGCCGTTTGGGTATTCCAACGCGACAGTCGCCACATCATCGGCCGCCAACTCCCACGACTGACTCGCGGCGATGCCTTGGATGGTCTTGGGTTCACCGAAGAAGTGCGTAAACAAATCGAAACGATGGGTTCCCATATCCATTAGGAATCCGCCGCCCCCAACCTCGCTATCTAGCCGCCAAGCATCCAGCGGCCAGTTGTAAGGAGCGATGGTTGTGGCTGAAATCCGCAAAGGCGTTCCAATCGCACCCTCGTTCAACAAGGCTTTCATCCTTTCAACGACGGGAAAGTACCTTCTATAGAATGCAATCGCCAGCGACACGCTGGCCCGATCGCAAGCTTCGATCATTCGTTGGCACTCTTCCACGGTATTTGCCATGGGCTTCTCGCAAAAGACGTGCTTCCCCGCCGCAGCGGCTCGCTCCGTCAACTGTGCATGACTATCGGGCGGGGTCGCGATGTAGACCGCGTTGACCGCTTCATCACCCAATAATTCATCCACCGTTTCATAGACGCGTGGGTTGCGATGGCGGGTGGCGTAATCCTCTGCGCGCGCGAGCGTTCGGTTCGTAACGGCGATCAGTTCAGAACGCTTTGCAAGATACAACGCTGGTCCGCTTTTGCGTTCGGTCACATCGCCTGTGCCGATCATTCCCCATCGTATTGTCATCGTCTGCGTGCTTTCGTTAACTGGTTACAAAGCAGTGAGCCAAAGGGGTGGATTGTAGACCAACGATTGGAACGTTGCTCTTATCGGCAAGTGCCGAACGTCGAAAACAACGACGACGCAACGCTAGTCACTAATCCGTTTCGTGCTACGTATATAGCGTGAAAGTCATCCGCGGTTTCGAGCGACGCGTTCCGGGCTGTGCCACGATCGAACAATGAACTGCAATGCACCATTCTCAAATGGCCAACCCAATCAACAATCGGTAACAAGTTCCATCCGATTTGGATCGCGAAAGCCAACTCGTTGGCGACAGCACTGCCAGCTTGATGTTGCCATTAACAAAGACATGCTTAACACATGGCCCGATGCGCCAAGAAACCGACTCACACCGCGGGCTAAATTGCTCAATGGAGTAACTGTCTTGGAGTAAAAAAATGCGAAAACGCGCATGGAAAACTTCGCCGGATGTTCAGGCTATTTCAACAAACTGTTCCGGTTGTACCAGTCGTTTCCTAACGTTGGAATTTCCTTCAAGCGAAGTGGCCTTTCACTGCTTTTCTATCTCTTGATGAGGTTGGTTGTGTTGTTAGAGTGAGGGTGTCGCTGGAAGCGCCGCACGTATTCATCGACTTTGAGATTTCGGGAGGATCTCGATTCGATTGCGAACAGTGACTCCTTGTTGAAGGCAGCAGTAATGGTAACCCCTCATCACAGACCCGATGACGAAGTCGATCAGTTGATGCTTAACGCACAACTACGCGACGAGCTTGAGCCGTATTTGGATGAGTCCGTCGAGTTGGTAAACGTACGCAGTATGCCAACTCGCGACGAGAACGAATTCCTGGCTTCCATGTTAGAGTGGGAGCGAGCACCAGTTCTTCCAATCAGCCAATGGTTTCAACCTCGTCTTGATCCACCGTCACCTGATTCACTTGACGACAAGAATCTACATACCGTGCTTTGGGAAACCATTCACGCGTTGTTTGCCAAGCGAATCGTCTTAGACTTTACTCATCACCTTTCCGACCGCGATCTATATAGATTGATCTGTCGCGACATTCTTCCTTCTTTGGAAAAGAAGATTGAGCGAACGCGGACGTATCTGCATTGGCTTTGTCTGGACCCAGACAACGATGCCGATATTTGGTTACGGTACTACGCTTCTGAAGAAGAACGTGAAGCGTGGGCCAGCGAAAGCGACACGGACATTCCACCTTCGGAACTTCCACCCTACCCCCGTCGCGTTCCTCGCGGCCCAATGGACTAGCGGACGATTCAGTTCATCGAACTTGATCGCGTCGTCCAACAAAACCTTTCGCGACTTGCGTTAGTGTAGATTTCTTGGCACGAACGGCTGTGAATGAGTCACGCCGTCCTCTCTTTGCCAGCCCCCGCTTTAGAACGCCGCAGCAATACCGTTCATCCTATGCGGCCTGCGATTCGAAAGGCTATGATGTCCGGCTATGCGGACTTCTATTTTGGGGACTCTTATGCGTTGTCTTGTAGCTCTCTTCTTCTCGGCCTTGCTCTGCAGTCACGTCGGTGCAGCCGAAAAACCCAACATCTTGTACATCATGTCGGACGATCACGCCGCGCACGCGATCGGCGCCTACGGTGGCCGCCTGGCAAAGCTAGACCCAACGCCCAATATCGATCGACTGGCGCGGGAAGGCGTTCGCATGGCGAATTGCTTCTGCACGAACGCGATTTGCGTCCCCAGTCGTGCCACCATCATCACGGGGCAGTACAGCCACAAGAACGGTGCTCGGACACTGAACAACGGCATCACACCAGAGAATCAAACCGTTGCTCACCTCATGAAAGCGGCTGGCTACGAAACTGCTGTCGTTGGTAAGTGGCACCTGAAACACGAACCGGCACCCTTCGATTACTACTACGTTCTGCCGGGCCAAGGTTCGTACTTCAACCCCATCTTTCGCACGCGTGGCCCGAAGCCTTGGCCGAACAATACCGTCCGCGTAGCCAAATACGATTGCGTCCACTCGTCAGATGCAATCACGACTGCCTCGCTGAAATGGTTGAAGTCGCGAAAGCAAAGGAACAAGCCGTTCTTTTTGATGCATCACTACAAAGCTCCGCACGACAACTTTGAAAATGCAGAGCGCTACGATTGGCTCTATGACGACATTGATATCCCCGAACCAGAGAGTCTACGAACTCGTTCGGCCCACGGTCCTCTGGGTGCTCCTGCCTACGGAACGTCGGTATCGAAACGCAACACGCGACGAAACATGGGGCATCACATGTTCGTCGATCAAAACTTGAAGGACGAAGCCTACACATCCGCCGCCTACCAGCGCTACCTGAAGAAGTATCTGCGTACCGTTCGCGGCGTGGATGATGGTATCGGCCAAGTCATCGATCACCTGGAAAAGACAGGCGAGCTTGATAACACTGTCATCATCTACACTGCTGATCAAGGCTTTATGCTGGGAGAGCACGACTACATCGACAAGCGATGGATGTACGAAGAGTCGTTGCGGATGCCCTTTATCGTGCGTTACCCCAAACGCTTTAAGCCAGCGGTCAACGAAGACATCGTGAACAACGTCGACTTCGCACCAACGATCTTGGAATTGGCCGGCGTCCAAGAAATGCCCAGCGAATTCCAAGGCCGCAGCTTTGTTTCCAATATGGAAGGCAACACGCCGGAAGACTGGCCGGACGCAAGCTACTACCGCTATTGGATGCATATGGCGCATCACGACAACCCGGCACACTATGGTCTTCGCACGAAGCAGTTCAAACTGATCTTCTTCTATGGTCTGCCGCTCGACGCTGCCGGCGCAAAGCAACCGGCCACCAAGCCCCATTGGGAGCTGTACAACCTGGAAGACGACCCGCACGAAATGAATAACGTTTACGGCGAACCCATCTACGACGAAATCACAGCCACACTTAAGAAGAAGCTGCTTAGCCT
>CAYQMZ010000157.1:8053-12108 GCA_964418725.1 uncultured Pirellulaceae bacterium | reverse complement strand
TGTGAGTGCATACCACTCAATCGTGCGTCCGGCTGGTGACACCGCGATGTCAAAAACTCCAAAGGATTGCGATCAACGAATCGCGCCGCGCGATTGGCGGGGTTGCCTCTGCGTCCCACGTTCGACGAGCAAGAATCCAGCCCCCAAACCAACGCTTTCTGACGATTACAGCGATCAGTGCATCCACTGACTTCGACAGTCGCGGTTGCCCCTCGTGTGTAGAAGGTACGATATCTGTGTCGTTGCGATGTAGGCAAGCCACCGAACATCATTGCCAACGGCTTCCCGAGCGGTTGCGTTATCCCCCAGAATCCTCCCTGATTTCCGTTGATGGTCTCTATCCTTCGAAAAGTTCGAGAAGGTTTCAGAAAGGCTCAGCTAGAACGAGCGCTCGTTCGTCAATCGTTTCCGGAATTCGTAGCCAAATCAGCGGACTCGGCGTTGGGTAACTCGATTCCCGTTTTCTGCTTTCACGCCGTGGATCAATCTTTCGAGGAATTGCTGAGGCACCTCAAGCGAAACGGGTACTCTCGATGGCGACCAACTAGTCGACGCACTTGGCAAACACGAGACATTTCAGAAATACACAAAGCCCGTTGCCCTCACGTTTGACGATGGCTGGCGGAGCACTTGGACGGTCGCCTTTCCACTTTTGAAGAAATACGGTTTTCGCGGCATTAGTTTCCTTGTCCCAACCTGGATGAACAACGAGTCACCAAGTGAAACACTGGATGACCAAGGTTCGGACGATGTAACTCGCACCTACGATCGATTGAGGGCCTTGGAACAACAGCAACCGTATCTGTCTTGGTCCGAGGCGAAGATAATGCACAGCGAGGGTGTCTTCGATTTTCAGTCGCACACGATGACCCACGATACCGTGTTTACTTCCAACCAAGTCGTGGACTTTGTGAATCCTTCGTTTCGAAGAGTTCCCCACAAGATTCCGCTGATGCAGGACATGCCCAAAGATCCCTGGCGTCGATCGGAAGCTCTCGGCATGCCACTCTACACGGTGGCACCCAGGCTCACGGGTGCTCGACGCTACTTGCACGACGAACAAATTCGGCAATCTTGCTTGAACATCGTGCGCTCAGCCGGAGCCGATCGATTCTTTCAGCAGCCAAATTGGCGCGCGCAACTGAATGCTGAACTGCAAGCAGGCTCACGCGCAAGCCAGACGAAAGGCAACGACTCAGACGAGTACGAGTCCGATCAGCAACGCGACGATGCGATCCGCAGCGAGTTGCGAGATTCCAAAGTGGCGATCGAATCGCAACTAGGGAACACAGTTCAACATTTGTGTTTTCCCTTCTACGCAGGAAGCGAATTGGCCTCTGATTTGTCGGCCGAGTTGGGCTACAAGTCCAACCACTGGGGCTGGAAGCCGGCATCAGACGCCCGGACTCAGCAATACGGTCGAGACCACCTTTATTCGGCCATTGACGAAACTGACTACAGCACAGGGACTATTTTGCAGCAACGACGGACCAACTCCATCGGAGACGATCCGTTCCGTATCGTACGCTTGCCGGGAGACTACATCGTTCGACTTCCAGGCGAAGGGCGTCGTTCGCTTCTTTCGATGTTTGTTCAGAAGTGCATCCGCAACCTCCGCAAGGCGTAAGCTCCCGCTGCAAGCTGAGCAGTTATCGCTTGAACCGCAACCATGAAACGCCAACACCTAATTCAAATCGTGAAGTGGCTGGTCAGCATCGCCATCCTTTGGTGGCTGGTGACTAGTTTCAATTTCCCGATGTTGGCCGAGTCTATTGCTAACGCCAAGCTGTGGCTGATCGCTTCAGCCGTGATGGTAGGTTTTGGGAGCATCTGCCTGAGCGTAGTTCGCTGGCAAGTTTCGCTGGGCATTCAGAGCATCAACGCACCATTCAGCTCTCTACTTTCCTCCACTCTCGTGTCGGGATTCTTAGGCTTTTTGCTACCATCGTTCGGAGAGGACGCCGTCCGCGGATATGACTTGTACCAAGTCACTTCGAAACAAGGAGTAAATATCGCGGCGTCGATTCTGTTCGAACGCATTTGCGGCTTGCTCGGACATGTGATCGTAGGCTGTTGTGCCTTGGCTTGTTTTCACGAACGCATCGCTAACAGGACGATCGTCCACGCGGCTCTTGTCCTCTACGCCTGCATTATCGCGGCCCTCTTTATTGTCTTCAGCCAAACGCTCTCGCGGTGGCTAGTCGACGTGTTGGGCAAAGTGCCGGTCCTACGTGGAGTGGCCGACAAAGTCGCCGATCTCACCGAAGCCATCCATCTCTATCGTTCGGACATCGGCGCTTGGGTTCGAATCCTTGGCCTGTCACTGATCTTTCAGTTTTCAGGTTTCCTGTACTTCTTTGTGATTGCTCACGCCTTATCGATTGACGTTGCTTTCTCGACGTTCATCTTACTGATCCCGATCGTCATCATTCTCTCATTGATGCCTATCTCGATAGGCGGCCTTGGTGTGAAAGAAGGGCTATTCGTTCTCTTGTTCACGCAGCTCGGCCTGACACAGGAGGACGCATTCCTTACCTCGGCGGTCGGCAGCGCGCTGCACATGATCTTTGTACTGCTGGGAGGCTTAGTGTTTGTACTGCGTAAGAACTCCGGTCAGTCGGTTCCCAACACTAGTACCGACTGAGAGCTGATTGGGTTTTCGTTCGGGGGCTGAATCGGGATTTGTGCTGAGACCCTCCCCTCGCTGTGGCTCGACCCTCCCTTTTCCTCGTGGAACTTGGAAAGGGAGGGTGAACTGTCGGTGCCCTGCTTGCTTCTACCTCTGTCTTGTTTGCTTGGCTTCACTCTCCCCTCCTGCGAAGCAGGTTCCTGAGGGGAGAGTCGAGCTTACGGCGAGGAGAGGGGTCCGGATTTGGAAGCACCTCGCTATTCTCGGATGCGAGCGAAAGTCATTGCCCCCCAACAAATAGAAAGGCCGTTGCGTTATCGCAACGGCCTTATCTGAGGAATGGGAATCCTTAGTCGGCCAAAGCCAGACTAGGAAGCGTTTGCGGTCTGCCGAGTCTTTGCAGAACCCGAAGTGTCCTGCATCTGGCTCATCCAAAGCAGCGCCGGCGACGCGACGAAGATCGAGCTATAGGTACCAACAATCACACCAATCAACAGTGCGAAGGCGAAACCGTGAATTCCTTGACCACCGAAAATGAACAGGATCAGGACAACGATTAACGTCGTCAGTGACGTCAACACGGTACGGCTGAGCGTTTGGTTGATACTCTTGTTGATCATTTCTTCGGTGATGTCCATGCTTCGGGCACGAACCTCACGAATGCGGTCGAAGACAACAATCGTGTCGTTTAGCGAGTAACCGATGATCGTCAGGAAGGCCGCAACCACGGGCAGGCTGATCTTGAATTCGTCGATCATCAAGAAGCCAAACACCTTCGCCAAATAGGCACTCAGTGCGATAGCTCCGAGCGTAATCATGACGTCGTGGACCAAAGCGATCACGGCGGACAAGCCGAAAATAACACGTTGGAAACGGATCCACAGGTAGCCGACGATGCAAACGAGGCTGATCAAAATAGCGGCCAACGCCTTGTTCTTGGTGTCACCGGCGACCTTGCCGCCAATCTTGCTGGAAGACAACCAAGCTGGTCGCGACTCAAGGTTCTCTTTCATCGAGTTCAGAATCGTTCCCAAGTTCTCGGGCGAAGTATTGGCTTCCACAGTCCAGCTTCGGAACCCAGCAGCACTGTCGGCCTCACCACCAGGACCAGTCAGGCCCCAGGATGGTTCAGCAACGCCAGTAGATTCTGCTGCAGCTCGCAGTGAATCGACCAAGGTGTCGCGAGTCACGCGTTGCTCGAATTCAAGCGTCGTCGTGGAGCCTGTTCCGGTGCCCGCTGCAGGTACCGCGACGGCAGTATCAGCTTGAGCGACCAGCGTCTCGCTTGGCAAATCACTGCGAGATCCGTCACTCGCATCTGGAGTCGCAGCATCACTTTCCGTTTCAGTGGCGGAGTCGCTGGCGTCCGAGCTATCTGTACTCGGTTCCGATTCAGCAGGGACATTACCACCAATCGACCCTGAAT
>CAYQMZ010000157.1:0-8043 GCA_964418725.1 uncultured Pirellulaceae bacterium | reverse complement strand
CTCGAGGTACTGGCCGGTGGAATCGTGAAATCAGGTGCAGCTGCATCCGAATCGGATCCGGCAGCTGGTGTGGTGCTATCGATAGATCGAGGAGCTTCAAACTTTACAGTGTGGGAAACGAACAAGCTTTGGCCGTTGTCCTGGAACTTCTCTGCCAACTTGTCTTGAAGCTCTTTGTTGTCCTCTAAGGACGTGTCGATCTTCCAGACAGTGTCACGTTCGGTGTTCTCTGTGTTGACCTGAGTCAGTGAAATGTCGTCCGCGATACCTTCAAGTCGCCCCCATACATCGCTGTAAGGCATGGCGCTCTTCAACCGAGCTTGAACAGAGGTTCCGCCGAGGAAGTCGATATCGAACATTCCCGAGCGACGTGCGGCAACCGCACCTAGCCCAACAACGATCAACACTAGCGACAACATTGCAGCCAACTGTCGTTTGCCAACGAGATTCAGATTCGGCTCGTCCAGCAGTTGGGTCATGGTCATGTTCTTCAACCAACGGCGACGTTCAGAGATATCGAACACGACGCGTGAACAGAAGATCGCCGTGAACATACTCATCAGAATTCCGAGGATCAGCGTCACAGCAAATCCACGAAGCTGGTCGGTACCAATCACGTAGAGAACGATCGCCGTAATCAACGTTGTGATGTTGGCATCGACAATCGTGGTCGTAGCTCGAGAAAAACCATTGCGGATAGCCATGCGTAATGCGGCACCGCGTTTAAGCTCTTCACGTATGCGTTCGAAAATCAGGACGTTCGCGTCAACGGACATCCCCACCGTAAGCACCAAACCAGCAAGGCCAGGCAGTGTGAACGCTCCGCGAATCAGAATCATAATGGCGACGATCAGCACCAGGTTCAGCAACAGTGCAAAGCATGCCACCAATCCGGCAAACCGATAGTACACGGCCATGAAGACCAGTACGGCGATCAGCGACGCGGCGATCGCGAAACCACCTTTTTGAATGGTATCTGCACCAAGCAGCGGATCGATACGATTCTCAGTGATTGGCTCAGGCTTCAGAACGGCGGGAAGTCGTCCAGCACGCAGGACGTTCACCATTTCTTCGACATAGTCATCACTGAAACCGCCCGTAATCTGACCTCGGTCACTGATCTGACTTTGAATACTCGGAGCCGAAATCAGCTCGTTGTCCATGATGATGCCCAACCGCGATTCACGGCCGGTCGTGGGGTCAGGCAAATTTGTCATCGTCAGACCACGGAACAATTTTGCACCACGAGTCCCCAAGGAGAAGTTCACCGCGGGTCGCATCGTGTCGTCGAAACCTTTCGAGACGTTGCGAAGGTGCTTTCCTTCAACTCGATATCGGTCGTAGGCCATCAATACTTCCACGACACCAGGTCGCGGTTCGCGAAGCAGATTCACACGTGGGTCGACTTGAACTTTTAGCTCTGTTCCGTCTTCGGTGCGAGCGATAGGAACCCATTCACCTTTGGCCTCATTCCCATCACGAATTACTCGTGCATTGGGCTGTGCTGCAGCCAACTGGAACAGTCGTGTATCGTCGGCGCGGTTAGCCACGATCAGAAATCGCAGGAAACCCGCTCGCGTAATTTGTCGCTTCATCCGGTCGACTTCGGCGTCGTCAACGTCCGGAATAATGATCTCAACCTGCTTTTCGCCATAAGGCCGGATGACGACCTCTTTGACGCCGCCGGGATTGATACGTCGACCTAACGCTTCAACAAGTGCATCGATATCAACCGACGTTTTTTCTCCGTCGGGACCGGATGCTTCACGGCTAAGTTCCTCATCCACCTCATAGATCAGAATCACGCCGCCACTTAGGTCGACACCGCGTTTGATCTCCAGCTTCTTGGGATTAGGAATCTTGAGCTCTTTGCCAACGGTCAAATCGTTGGCATCCTGCAAGTTGTTCAAGTCGGTCAGCGTTTTTGCACCCAGTCCATTGTGCATTTTCAAAATGGACTGCAGCGTATCGCCTTCTTGCACCGTATAGGTCTTCGGTTGCTCCGGCTGGAGTGCTGCGTAGATCACAGCACCGGAAGCAAGAAGTGCGGCGATGATAATCCCCAAACCGAAACCGGAATCCGGAACACGGAGGGATTTCGCTATGACGTTACTGATCACAAACGGCAATACGAAAATGCCGATGAGCACCAGGAGTACGGTTAACCAACCCATTATGAGTTCCTTGCAATACTCGAATCGCGGTAGCTCGAACCCGTGAAGAGATTCTAGGTCTCGCTACTGCTGTCTTTATTAACCACTTTTTGAATGGCCGATCGCGTGATGCGGATCTTGGTGTCCGTCTTGTCGTCGATGCGAATGATTACTTCGTCATCCGACGCCACGTTTGTCACCACGCCATGGATTCCGCCGATTGTGATCACTCGATCATTCTTCTTCATGTCCTGCTGCATCTTCTCTTGGTCGTTGCGCCGCTTTGTCTCTGGCTGCAGGACCATGAAATAGAAGAGTGCACCAATCATTACGATCAGCGGCAGGATTCCCAACGACTCAAAGAAGCCGCCCCCTCCACCTTGTGCGAACAACGGTGTCAACGAAATCCAAGCAATATCGGTCATCGATTAACGGTCTTCGTTGACAAACGGAGGAGGGACGAAACGGGCGCACGCCGAGCGTGACCGCATAAATCCGGCAAAGCGAGGTAGCATAAACCTTTACAAAAATACCAGCAAGGCCATGCGTGTCGCCGGAATCACAACGATTCCTTCAAGCAAACGTGCCAAGAGTAGTCCCAACCCTCGAACTGCCACCCGCGGGTTCTGGCAGGTCCCAAAGTCAGCTCTACCAGGCACTGCCTGCTGGTGGCAAGAGACACGTTCGTCTACGAATCTCGCTGAATTTCTCGCGATCTAAACAGTCGACTCCGCGATCGTTCGTTTGGGGCAATTTGGCTTTGGTCTGCTTAGGCTCCAGCCGCCCAGCCGTCGAACTTTTCTCGACGAAAGTCGTTGAATCGCCCCTCCTCGATCGCCTGCCGCGCACCCGCGACCAACCGCTGATAGTACGTCAGGTTGTGGATCGAGAGCAGAATTGGCCCCAGCATCTCGCCGGAAATGAACAAGTGCCGAAGATAGCCAAGACTGCGCTGGCAGGCTGGGCAAGGACACCCTTCTTCTAGAGGTTCGTTGTCCTCAGCATACTTCGCGTTTCGAAGTTTCTTGGGCCCCGAGTCAGTGAAGGCATGTGCGTTTCGACCGTTTCGCGTTGGCATCACACAATCGAACAAATCTATGCCGCGACCTATCGCTTCCAGCAGGTCCTCCGGTCGGCCGACGCCCATCAGATAACGCGGTTTGTCCTCGGGTAGCAGTGGGCACGTCACATCCAAGATGCGATACATTTCAGCTGGAGGTTCGCCGACACTCAGTCCTCCGAGCCGGGAAACCCAAGGGATACCAAGGCTTCTGCGCATTCGCCCCGCAACTGCTCGTCCAGCCCGCCCTGCACGATAGCAAACTGAACCTGGTGGTCTGGGGTCGGGTAATCGATCGAGCGTTTTGCCCAAGCAATGGTCCGCGTCATCGCGTCGCGGATAACTTCACGTTCGTTCGGCAACTCCACAACGTGGTCCAGCACCATCATGACGTCGCTACCTAGCGCTTGCTGAATTTCCAGCGAACGTTCCGGCGACATTTCGAACCGCCTACCATCCACATGCGACTGAAAGACCACGCTTTCGTCGCTGACCTTGGTCTTGCTTGCCAGACTGAAGACCTGGAATCCACCGCTGTCGGTCAGCATAGGGCCGTCCCAACCAGAAAAGCCGTGCAGGCCTCCAAGCTTGCGTACGATTTCCTCGCCTGGACGAATCGTTAAGTGATACGTGTTGCCCAGCACCATCTGAGCACCGGTCGCCCTTAACTGCGAGATCTCAACACCCTTGACCGTGCCCTGCGTGCCGACCGGCATGAAGGCTGGAGTTTCAACAGGACCGTGGGGCGTTCTAAAAGTCGCACGACGCGCTGCGGTCGTGGGATCACGGTGATGCAGCGTAAACTCGAACTGCGACATGCTCTACCTCGGCCGGTTAATCCGCCAAAAGCAATCGCCCGACGGAGAGCGTCGGGCGACCAGGTATTTCAACTGAATATCGTCGTTCAAAGCAATTGAACGCCGAGGAGCACTAGTCCCCACGCAGCTTGATACCGAACTGCGAAAGCTTCTCGCGAACTTCGGTCAGGCTTGTAACACCAAAGTTCTTGCATTCCAGAAGGTCGTCGCCAGTCTTGCGGATCAGCTGACCAATCGTATTCAAACCCAGTCGAGCCATACACTTTCGTGCACGAACAGACAGATTCAGATCAGAAATCGGACGCTCCAACAACGCCTGCTCATCAGGCGACATGTTCTCGATATCGATCGATGGTTCTGGCTCTTCGCGTTCGTGTACGAACTGACCAAGCTCCAGCCCCTTCGACGTCAGCATTTCGCGAATTTCGACCAGTGACGTTTCGCCAAAGTTCTTACTAGAGAGCAGCTCTTGCTCGCTGCAGCGTGTAAGGTCGCCCAGCGTAAAGATGCCCATCTTCTGTAGGCAGTTGCGGCTTCGCACCGAAAGCTCAAAGTCACTGACAGGAATACCCAAAACTTGCGACAGTCGATCGCGTTTCTTCTGTGCTTCCTCGTCGTAGTACATGTCGGCCGAGGCAAACACGTCGAGCAGGTAGAGCTTGGCTCGCTGGTGGTTTGGGAACGAATCAAGAATCCGCTCGTAGCACTTCTTAGCGTTGTTGTAGTCGTTTCGGTCTTCGTACAGCACACCTAGATTCAAAAGGCTGCCGACGTGCGATGGGAATTGCGAACAAGCTCGCTGGTATAGCTCCAAAGCCACATCGTCGTTTCCGCGCCGATCGTTTTCTAGCGCGAGTCCAAACAACGCACCGCTGTGTCCAGGATCAACGTCAATCGCTCGCTGATACAGAGCACAGATCTCTTCCAGGTTTCCGTTTAGTGCCGCAACGGTGGCAGCACGCTGATACAAGTACTCGGACGTCTGCTCAATCGCACCAGATAGATCGTCGAGTGTTCGCAGCGAGGTATCAGGGTCACCCGATCGTCGCTGTGCATCGGCAACCGCCAAACTGCACTCATCCTGGCTGTACCCGCCTTTGGCAGCTGACTGAAAGCTGGTGATGGCATTTTCAGTTTGGTTCGTCTGCAAATACGAATGGCCAAGATAGAAGTGCGTCAGAGCTCCGCCGTCCGCGTTGGAAAGGGTTCCAACTGCATCTTCATACCGACCTAACAGGTATTGGCAAACGCCCAGGCGAACGGAGGTGGCTGGCGTCCGGCCTTCGACTTTTTCCAATTCTTGAACTGCATCCCGCAAGACCGTGACTTGCAGATTGTCGTTCGCGATCACGTGTACCATCTGGCGGATTTCGTGTGGGCCAAACGATCCATTCGCCAGTACGGTATCGCGAATATCAATCTCTACGGATGGAGGCACGATGGACATGTTGTTGCAATCTCGCTCTACAAGAAGCCGTGGTCACAGATTATCAGCTCGTGAGATCCGTCGCTGTGACGAGCCAAAGAGAGCCAGCGAAGGGACTCGAACCCTTAACCCCCGCATTACGAATGCGGTGCTCTAACCAGTTGAAGCTACGCTGGCAAAGTCGCGTTTGCGACGGAAATTAATCTAGTAAATTACCCCGATTTAGACAGCTAAACAAGGGCACCAAATACCCAGTTAGCTAGCAGAAACCTCAGTTATCCTGCAAAAAGTGGGCACAAGGCAGCTCGACAACGATTTACGTTCACAGTCTTGTCATCGGCCCTAAGACACGGCTGAGTTTTGAAATGTTCGACCTGTCTACGCATCGCCCAACAGACGGCGATAACCTGCTTCGATTTCCGCAAAAAAGCCATCCGGATCGAATGACAACTCCCCTTTCTTCTGCATTTGCCAGATCTGTGACGCCAACGCATCCATCAGAATGTGACGAATCTGATGCGTCCCGATCTTGCCCTCAGATTCTAATCGCTGTGCTTGCTGGAGAATTCCGGGGGGCTCGTTCTTGGCCAGTCGCTCTTCAATCCCCGCATGCAGATTCAAATGCAACTGCGGGCTCCAAGATGTTCCGTCAGACGACGTTAGCTCTTCCGGCAAGCGTCGACCATTTGCTGTAAATGCTCGGAAGTCCGGATGCATTTCCAAGGAAATTTCATAGAAAACGTCGGCAGCGATCGTCAGCCCGCCCGAATTACTTCCCTCCGCCCGGGCGGAATGATCCAGAGGCAGGTCGACGCCCAGCGGATTCAGTGCAGGGGCCGCCTTACGAGCCGAACCCTTTTTCGATCGGCTCTTCTTCCTTGAGGCCATCTGCTAAGCACCCAATGCGGCAGTGATCCACTCTTCGGCTTTCGTCAGTGCATCCGGAGTCTTGTCCGGGATCTTTCCGCCAGCCTGTGCCATATCCGGCTTACCTCCGCCGCCACCGCCGACAACGGGAGCTACTTCCTTAACCCAATTACCTGCACTGACGCTCTTCGTAAGATCGCGACTGACTGCCGCAATCAGCGTCACCTTCGCATCGCCATCCCGGGACGCGAACAGAATAGCCGTCGGCTCAATCTTCTTACGAATTTGGTCGACCAACTGACGCATCAAATCGGTGCCCGCCATGGGCAATTCGGCAATGATCACGTTCGCGCCACCAATCTGCTTCGCATTGGCGATCAGTTCGTCCGCAGAAGCACCGCCTGCTTGCTCGCGCGCTGCGATTTGCTCCTCGAGTTTCGCACACTCCTCCAAACCAGACTGAATCCTGCTTGGAACGTCGAACGGTTTCACGTTGAGCTTCCTAGCTGCTTCTTTCAGCAACTCGCGAGCCTCGCCATAGCTAGGTTCATCGCTGGAAGCAGCCGTTGCCAGTTTGTTGTCAGGCTCTTTTCCGCCACCTCCAGAGGCAACTTTCCTGAGCCACCGACTTCGATCCGATAGGCACTGAGTTGCATCCGGCACCTGGTTTTGGGCGACGTCCAACAAGATCGCACACTGCTTCAGCGAGGCCATCGTGTGCTCGCGATGCTCTTGCGCCCGCTTGCCAGTTAACGCCGTCACGCGACGAGTCCCCGCCGAAACGCCTTCTTCGCTGACGATTTCGAATTCATCTACTTGCTGCGTGTTCGTGAGATGTGTCCCACCACAAAGTTCCTTACTGAACTCGCCCATGGAAACCATGCGCACAGGATCTGGATACTTCTCGCCAAACAACATCATGGCGCCGGCTGCTCGCGCCTCGGCCAGCGGCAACGTCTCCCATTTGATGGGATCCTTTGCGGCAACGCGATCATGAACCACGCGTTCGATCGTCTGCAACGTCTCCTGGCCGACAGGTTCCAGGTTCGTAAAGTCGAATCGCAACCAATCGTTGTCCACTTTCGAGCCCTGTTGTTGGGCGTGCGACCCCACGTGCTGTTGCAGCGCATAATGCAGAATGTGTGTCGCCGAGTGTGCGCGGCGAATGCCGTCACGTCGTTCAGTATCCACCGTTGCGGTCACGGTTTCGCCAGTTTTCAGTGTGCCTTTGGTGACACGACCGAAGTGAACAAACAGGCTGCCGTCCTTCTCCGTCTTTTCGACGACGAATTCAGCCGAACTGGTCGTGAGCTTTCCGAAATCGCCGACTTGGCCGCCGCTTTCACCATAAAACGGCGTTCGGTCCAGAATGACTCGAAGCTCCGTCTCTGATGCTTCGACCGCTTCCTGTGACTTAGCATCCGCGCCGTCACCGGACACGATTCCTTTGACCACCGCTTCGCTCTCGGTCGATTCGTATCCCAAGAACTCAGTCTCATGCAGAGCCTCTTTAAGCTCGTCCATTGGGCCTGCACTGCCCATCACGCCATGCTTCACGACACCCGTCGCGTCGACATGTTCCTGCATTCGCTGTTTGTATGCGTCCCAGTCAAACTTGTAATCACGCTCGCTGGCCAGGGCTTCGAACAACTCAGGCGGAATACCATATGTCTGGTAGAACTCCGCCGCGACCGCGCCATTTACCAGCGAGTTATTCGT
>CAYQMZ010000156.1:0-12146 GCA_964418725.1 uncultured Pirellulaceae bacterium | reverse complement strand
GATCAATCGACGTACTTGTGGGTAAAGACAAGGTAGGAACGTACCTAAGATTCAGACGAATTCGTGACTCAGGACACTAGGCCGATGCCACAAGTTCGTGCACCTGCTCAAGAATCAGCGATGCTCCGAATGAAGCGCTGGTAAATGCCGCAGCGGTATCGACAACCGTGTTCGTCGCCGCAATCACGGTGATTCCGGCCAGAATCAACGCCAGTGCCTGCATCCGCTCCAATGCAACGCCCTGCTCTGCCCAAGAAGCCGCGTGTGATTCGGCCTCCAACATGACAATGAACTCTAGCCGCCGCAACGCATCGTCTAGCGCCTCGACATCGACTGCCTCGGGAGTCCATGCAGATAGTTTTCCGCCGGCGACTTCGATCGTTTTTTGATTCAGCTTGGTCTTATGCCAGAGCTTAATCTGATCATCCACAAAGGGCTTCCAGTCGGCCCCCTGGTGATCCAACGCCTCATGCCCGGCGGCCAGAAAGCGAAGGAATTCGTCGCGTTGGCCTGACTGGCTGATGTCCAGCAGCAGATTTTCCGTAACGCGGAATGCGTCAAGAATACAGTTAGGCACGCTGGTGGCAGTGGATCCAGCGACAAAGCCGACGGCAACGTCCACTCGATTGGCGGCGTTGCTCGCCCGGTCTTGTATTTCCTGCATCCCTGCTCCTTCAGGCTTGGTCTCGTACGACCGAAAACACTACTGTGCCATCTTCAGACTCTTCGCCTGCTCCCGAATCGTCTGTACGATCCCTGCCGAATCTAATTTGAAGTCTGCCAGCAACTCAGAACGTTCACCATGATCGATGAATTGGTCGGGCAACCCTAATCGCCACACGTGAGACGCATCAAGACCTTCGTCGGCGGCGAATTCCGTGAGTGCACTGCCAAAGCCGGCCGAAAGCGCGCCTTCTTCCACAGTCACCACGGTCCCGCACTCCTGCAACGCTCTTCGCATGACGGCCTTGTCGATTGGTTTCACGAACCGTGCATTTACCACACCGACGCTCAATCCCTCGCCACGTAGAACTTCGGCGGCCGACACACAGTCAGCCAACTGCGTCCCGCAGCAGATGATGGCAGCGTCCGTGCCCCATGACAGGACTTCTGCCTTACCCAATTCAATGGGCGTGCGCTCGCGTTGAATGTCTTCCGCGGTCGTCTTCGGGTAGCGAATGGAACAAGGACTGTCGTGCTGGATAGCGAAGTCCAACATATCTGAGATCTCAGGACCGTCACCAGGAGCCATTACGACCATGTTCGGGAAGATCCGCATGTAGCCAATGTCAAAGACGCCGTGATGCGTGGCACCGTCCGGCCCCGTCAGGCCAGCTCGATCGAGCATGAAGGTGACAGGCAAGTTCTGCAGCGCGACCTCTTGGAAGATCTGATCGTAGCTGCGTTGCAGGAACGTACTGTAGATGTCGACAATCGGTCGCAAGCCAGCTTTCGCCTGACCACCAGCGAATGCGACGGCGTGACCTTCACAGATACCAACGTCAAAGAACTGGTCCGGGAACTCTTCGCGAACTGGTTCCAGCTTGTTGCCCTGACACATTGCGGCAGTGAGCACAACAACGCGTTTGTCTTGCCGTACCTGACGATGAATCGCATCGCGAGCGAACGTCGTGTAAGGAGGTGGGCTGTTCTTCTTGATGGGAACAACACGATCTCGCTCACGCTTGATGACCGGCGGTGTGTGGAACAGCACAGGATCCTCAGCTGCCGGCTCGACTCCATGCCCCTTCTCTGTCACGACGTGCAACAGAACCGGTGCATTCATCGTCTTGACCATCGCCAAGTATTTCTTCAACAACGCGATGTTGTGCCCATCGATTGGCCCGATGTAGCGGAACCCAAGGTCTTCGAACAGCATCCCGCCGTGCAGACCAGCTTTGACGCCTTCTTTCAGTTGGGCAAGAAAGCGTTCGGCGGGGTCGCCGAGAACAGGGACCTTATTCAAGGTCTTAACGACTTCAGTCTTTAGTCCGGTGTAGAACGGATTGGTACGAAGTCGATCCAGGTACTTCCCAACGCCGCCGACACGCGGACAGATCGACATTTTATTGTCGTTCAAAATCACCAGCAGCTTATCCTGCAGGTGCTCGACGTTGTTCATCGCCTCGTAGACGATTCCCGATGGGAACGCACCGTCACCGATAACGGCCACTGAGTGACGGTCGGTTTCGCCCATCAACTCGTCGCCGCTACGAAGCCCCATCACGGTAGACACGCTTGAGCCCGCGTGCCCGGTCATGAATAGGTCATATTCGCTTTCGTTTGGATTGGGGTAACCCATCAATCCGCCACGAGTCCGCATCGTCCCAAAGTCTTTGTAGCGACCGGTGACTAGCTTGTGCGGATAGACTTGATGACCGGTGTCCCAAATCAGCCGGTCCTTGCGAAAGTCGTAGACCGAGTGCAACGCCAAACACAACTCGACGACGCCAAGGTTCGAGGCGTAGTGAGCCGTTCGCGTCGCGACCAGATTTGTGAGAACGTCCCGGATCTCGTCAGCCAGCTTATCCAACTCCGACGTTGGCCAATCGCGAAAATCCTCGGGTGTCTCGATGCTACGTAGCAATGGGTGCATGGATTAGTTCTTTCTTTCGAGGACGTATTTCGCCAATGTCGTTAGCAACGTGGCAGACTCACCAAAAACCGACGCGGCCGCACAAGACTGCTCAATCAATTCCGTTGCTCTTTCGCGACTCGCTTCGACGCCCAACAGACCGGGATAAGTTAGCTTCCCTCGTTCTGCGTCCTTACCAGTTCGCTTACCAAGCTGTTCTTCATCACCTTGAAAATCTAGGAGGTCGTCCACGACTTGAAACGCAAGGCCCAGACTTCGCCCGTATGTCTTCAAAGCATCCAACTGATCCGAGGTCGCGCCGGCGATTACGCCACCCAGTTGTAGCGATACAACCAACATGGCCCCCGTCTTTCGTCGGTGAATTGCTTCTAGTTCGTCGAGCCCGCCGGTTTCTTGCTGTTCGGCTGCCAGATCGTCGACCTGACCTCCCACCAACTGTGACGCGCCGGCGGCATGCGCCAATAATTTGCAGCATTCTGCTGCGACTTCCGGCCGAATGTCCGCGGCGACGATTTCGAACGCTCGAGCGAGCAACGCGTCGCCGGCCAGGATTGCGTTCCCCTCACCAAAGACTTTGTGACAGGTGGGCAAGCCCCTACGTAAGTCGTCATCATCCATGGCCGGTAAATCGTCATGGATCAACGAATACGCGTGGACCATCTCGACAGCACAGGCAGCAGGAATAGCAGCCTCGATCTTCGAACCGCACGCCTCGGCTGCCATTAACGTTAGCAGCGGACGCAAGCGTTTCCCCGGCGCCAGCAAGCTGTGCCGAATCGCCTCACGTAAAACGTCCGGGCAGTCGGCGTCAAAGCGACTGTACTCGTCAAGTTTCGCGTCGACGAGTTGCCTATAGGATTCGGTTTGTTCGGCGAATGATGCGGTGGAATGCACAATATGAAATCACTGGGGATAGCCTAGTTTTGCCGGCTGCATGCAGGTGCGGCATTTTAGAACAGGGTCCCATTTCCGTCCACGTCGAGATTTTCCTCAGAATCGGAACCACCGTCAGGTGCACCCTCAGTTGTCCCCTTAGAAAGCCTCGTTTCCGGGCCGCCCTGTCGCTGCCGATTTCCTGAAGTAGAGGCTCTCTTCCCCCCAAAGGAAGTTGCTTTCGAGCCGTCGGCCGAGTGATTCTCGTCGATGCGAAGTGATGTGCTGGCAGTCCGCCGATGACTCCGTCGGTCCGCTTTTTCCTCCAAGGTCATGGTCTGATCGGCGAAGTCTTCGGTAATCGGGTTGCCGTCAGCGTCAAATCCACTCAGCAACTCAATTTTCCGCTCGGCCGACTCCAAAATCCTCTGGCATTGCGCCAGATAATGAATCCCCTGCTCGTATCGAGCCAAAGATTCGTCGAGTGACAAGCTGCCCTGTTCGAGTTCACGTACTGCATCGCCAAGCCGGTACAGGGCATCTTCGAACGAAACCCCGGTGGCAGCAACTTCGTCAACCACCGTTTCTTCCAACAGCTCCTCGTGGGTCTCATCCGTCACTGGATTTTCATCAGTCTGCTCTTCGACTGCCGTAGCGCCGGAATCTGGCCGCTTGGTCTTTTTCTTCTTCGCTATTTTGGTCGGTCGCTTCGCCGACCTCTTGCGAGCCGCTTTGGGGCGGGCCTCGTCAGCGGATGCATCAGTTGTTGTTTTTTTCTTCGGCATATTTACTCTTCGTCTACGCGCAACACCTTGGCTGATAGCCGACCGTCTGACAAGCGTACTTGCACTTCGTCGTCCGCTTCCAACTGGCGAATAGATCGCACGACGTCACCTTTGGGAGATTGCGTAATCGAATAGCCTCGTGCCAAGACCTTCAGCGGGCTGAGCGTCTCAAGCTTACCGATCATGTTTGCGAGCATCGTCTCCGAGCGTTCCGTCTGTCGAAGCACCGCTCGATGAGCACGCTGCTGCAGATCGTCAACTTCTCTAACTCGGTCGTGCACCATCGAATACGGGTCGCGAAGCGCGCGTGTTTCGGCATAGCGTCGAATCGAATCGTGAGCTCCATCTAATCGAGCCCGCAGCAAACTGCGCATACGTTGCTCTACTGTCCCCAACCGACGTCGAAGGTCCGCACCATCGGGCACCAACAACTCCCCGGCTTCCGTCGGCGTCAACGCCCGCCGGTCCGACGCCAAATCCGCCAGCGTGACGTCAATCTCGTGACCGATCGCCGTGACCACGGGAGCATGAGATGCACGAATAGCCCGGACAACGCACTCTTCGTTAAAGCCCCAGAGATCCTCAAGGCTGCCGCCACCACGCGTCACCAAAATCGCGTCTACGTGAGGCGTCAGTTGTCCTACGCGTCGAATCGCCCGTGCAATTTCAGCTCCGACGTTCGTGCCCTGCACTCGCGTTGGGACGATCGTGATCTCGATGGCGGACCAGCGACGGCGCACGACTTCCAGAAAATCCGTCAGAGCCGCACCACTTGGGCTGGTGACCACCGCCAGTCTCTTTGGATACCGAGGCAGCCTTCGCTTGATCCCCGGATCGAACAGCCCCTCGTTCTCCAGCTTCAACCGGAGCTTACGCAGTGCCATCTGCAGTGCACCTTCGCCCTGCAGTCGCATCTGTCGAACGATTAGTTGATAGGTGCCCCGCGGTGGATAGACATCAATGCCTCCGCAACAAACAACCTGCATCCCGTCGTCCGGTTCAAATGAAATCCGTTCGGCGGTTGTTCGCCAAATAACTGCTTTCAGATTTCCAGTCTGGTCTTTTAATGAAAAGTACAGGTGTCCGCTCGAGGGTCGGGACAGGTCAGAAATTTCTCCGGCTACCCAAACGGTCCCAAATTCACCCTGCAAACAGTCTCGAATCTGGTTGTTAAGCTGCCCGACAGCAATAATTTGGGATTGTTCCGGCTCATTCATGGTGCGGAGATTATAAGAGGTTGGGGGATTCGCACGTCAGCCCGCAAAGCCATACCAGAAAGCAGCCAATAAGTGTTGGTTTGGGTAAACTGAAAGTGCCTCACTGGCGTGTTTTTACCGTCGGACTCAATTTTCAAGTTCTTGCTGCTGAACAACTTGTGAAAATAGCGCCCAACATTTGAGTCCATCTGAAATGCCGTTACGTTTAACTGTGTGGATGGCGAAACATGTCACATAACGGAGAGAAAGATGAATTGGCAAATGCGTTCCCTCGAACTTGAATCGCTTGAAAACCGCGAACTGCTCGATGTCGGTTTGGGTAGCGAGATAGCAGACTTTGCTACTGAATCTGACCTAAAGACTGCTTTGATGGACAAAGCCGTTGCGCAGCACGAGTGGAAGTTCGGCCAAGAACTGGAAGACTGGCGATGGGGCCCTTGGCCAGTTGATTGTCCAAATTGCTTCGCCGTCCCTGATATCGCCCTACCATCGGCCGATCTGGATGCAGCGATAGGTGCGCCTGAAGTTGCAGAACCAGACTTCTCTGATACGAACGTTCAAGTCGCCGGCGTTGACGAAGGCGACATTGTTGAAACGGACGGTCACTACGTTTACGTCCTATCCGGAAATCAAGTCACCGTCGTTGACGTTCGTGACCAAGATCATCCACGCATTGCTTCGCGTGTGCACCTGTCGAGCACCAATGACTTTTTCGCAAACGCCAACGAGATGTACCTGGATGACGATCGATTAATGGTCGTCTCCAGCGGATCGGGCTTTTTCGTAGGTCCTGAACCTGGCTTCGGCTTGGTCGCAGATCTCTGGCTGCCTTCACCTCAAAAAACCGTCGTCACCGTAATTGACGTCTCGGATCGCGACGACGCACGCATCCTCAGCGAAACGCACATCGACGGTAGTGTCACCAACTCACGCGCCATCGACGGAACCGGCTACTTCATCGTTAGCGAAGGCCTCGCCTACCCTGAGCCAATCTATAAGGAAGTGACACTCACGTCAGAAGACGGAGAAATTGAACGCACTGTCAACATATACGAGACGGAAGAAGAATATCGCGAACGTGTCGAACCGGGCATTCTTGAGTCTATGCCAAACTATTCGACGTACGACAAGGATCGCGTGCTGACCGAAGAAGGCAACGTTTCCGACTTCACGACAACGTTCAGCACCAACGATCCGAACTACGGATCGATCGTCTCTGTCGTAACGATCGATATGCAGGAAGACCTACCGGCCGTCGACACAGGCACGACGGTCCTGATGAGCACAGGGCATGAGATCTTCATGTCACTGGATAGCCTCTATCTGTTCCAGAATCGTTGGGACTTGAACGATGCCACTTCCATCATGAAGTTCGACGTGAACCGTGATGAAGGCAGCGTCCTGCCCACCGCATCCGGTGTCGTCAGCGGCCACATGCTGGACCAGTTCTCTGCCGACGAGCGTGGCGGTGACCTTCGCGTTGCCACCACAACAGGTTGGGGCAACGAGTCGAGTAGCGGTGTCTACGTCTTAGAAGAAACTGAAGATGACAAGTTGGCAATCAAAGGAGCCGTCGCAGGCCTAGCCAAAGGCGAGCGAATTTTCTCCGCCCGTTTTGTTGGCACGCAAGCCTACATCGTCACTTTCCGACAAGTGGACCCACTGTTCTCTATCGACCTCTCGAATCCTGCTGAACCCGAAGTTCTTGGCGAACTGAAGATTCCAGGTTTCTCCGAGTACATGCAACCAATCGACGAGAATACGCTGCTGGCCATCGGGCGAGATGCGGATCCGATCACCGGTCGCTCGGAAGGACTTCAACTGTCGTTGTTCGACGTTACCGATCGAACGGATCCCCGACTTGTTGACCGGTTTACGTTCGAGGGAGGCCGATCGACCTACTCGCCTGCCGAGTACGACCACCACGCATTCTCTTACTTCCCCGATTACGAAGTACTTGCCGTGCCTGTCCAATCACAGGATGGCGGGGCATGGATTCGAACGCTCGACAGTGACCGTTTCTGGGTCCCAGCAACCTGGAACCAGGCGGTTCACGTCTTCGAAATCGATAAGGAAGAAGGGTTCCAATTCACGGGTGCCGTCGAGCATCCGTCTGAAGTACGACGCACAGTGCGAGTCGACGAGAAGATCTACACGATTTCTCGCGACACGGTGAAGGTGTCGCCGATCGACTCTCCTACGGAAGTCATTGGTCAGGTGCACTACTTGCCGCCTGCGAACGGTGGCGTTGTTCCCAAGCAGCCATTGCCGATCCATGTGGACCGAGTCTTTGAAGCCGCTGCTTCGCTCGAAAATCCCGCTCGTTTCGACATGGACGGTAACGAGCTTGTGAACAGCGACGATGTCGCCTTCTTGGTTGAAGCAGCCGCACAGTCGAATCTTGGTGACACAAACCTTGATGGCAAAGTGAACTTCGTCGACTTCCTCCAACTGTCACAGAACTACGGCGATGAAGGCGGCTGGGAAGATGGTGACTTTGACGGAAGCGGCGTCATCGACTTTGCCGACTTCACAATTCTGTCGGCAAACTATGGTGGCTTCCAAGCGTAGCCGCTAGACACAACCTAGCTGGAAAATCGATTCAGCCCTGCCAAATTTGGCAGGGCTGTTTTTTTAAAGCAAGAGCCTTTGCCGAAGAGAGCTATTCGACTGACAAAAATGGCCGTCCCTTCGTCTATTGGTCAGTCTTCAATCAAATGCTCAGCCCATCCTTGCCTATCTTCGGCGGACATTGATGGTAAATCTGGGGAACTGGAATCGCACAACGCAACCACTTAGACTATCGCAGCGTTCGATTCGCCCGTCTAAGGTTCCGCTATGTGTGCTCGACTTCGATTTCTGTTCTCCTTCGCTGCAATTTATCTGTTCGTCGCGGCAAGCTGTGCGATGGCACGCCAACCCAACTTCATCGTGATCTTTTGCGATGACCTTGGATATTCAGATATCGGTGCCTTCGGTTCCACGAATCATCGCACTCCCAATATCGACCGCATGGCACAAGAGGGCGTTAAGCTCACAAGCTTTTATTCAACTTGTCCGGTTTGCACGCCGTCTCGTTCGTCTCTGATGACTGGTTGCTACCCCAAACGAATCGGCATGCACGAGAGCGAAAAAGGACAGTGGGTTCTATTCCCTGGTAACAGTCGCGGTATCAACTCTGAAGAAACGACAATCGCTGAGCATCTGAAGAAACAGGGCTATGCCACGGCAATCGTTGGAAAGTGGCACCTGGGAGATCAGCCCGCCTACCTACCAACTCGACATGGTTTCGATTCGTACTTTGGAATTCCGTTTTCGAACGACATGGGGAAGATGGATCGCCCCCTCAAAATGTACCCGCCCACTCCACTGCTTCGTAATGAAGTGGTCGTCGAGATGGAACCTGACCAGCGTTACATCACGCAGCGTTACACGGAAGAGGCATTGAACTTCATTCAAGCCAACCGCGACCAACCGTTCTTCCTGTACCTTCCTCATTCAATGCCACACTGGCCGCAATACGCCACATCGAATTTTGCCAACAAATCCAAGAACGGTGCGTGGGGCGATGCCGTCGAAGAGATTGATTGGTCCACCGGCAAGATTTTCGACAAGCTCAAAGAACTCGATCTAGACAAAGAAACCCTTGTGATTTTCACCTCGGACAATGGTGGAGCAACACATCACGGAGCCGTCAACAAACCACTTCGGGGCAGTAAGGGCACCACTTGGGAAGGCGGCCAGCGAGTATGCTTCGTCGCCCGATGGCCAGGCAGAATCCCCGCAAACTCGCACAACGACGCTGTGGCTATCACCGTCGACCTGCTCCCGACGCTTGGGAAACTTGCTGGTGCACCCGTTAACGGCTCACTTGGCGGCAAAGCAATCGACGGCAAGGACATTGCACCTCTGCTGATGGGAGACGCCGAAGAGTCACCACACGAAGCGTTCTATTACTACTTCCGCGGAAACTTGAATGCAGTCCGCCAGGGCAAGTGGAAGTACTTTGAAAAGCATCGTCCGTCGCGTGGCAAACCGTTGCTACTGGAAACGCCGGAACTGTACGACCTTAGTAACGATATTGGCGAAACCACGAACGTCGCCGACGATCATCCCGCAGTCGTGACCAAGATGAAACAGTTACTGGACAAGATGCGGGCCGACCTGGGCGACGACGGCACCGATACCTCGGGAGCCAATTGCCGCAAACCGGGTCACGTGGACAACGCCACAACGTTGACGATGAACGCGCCGGACGAGCTACGCGAACAAGACGTGTTTATCAGCGGAGAGGATGGATACCACACCTATCGTATTCCCGCGTTGCTGACGACTCAGAAAGGATCATTGCTGGCCGTCTGTGAAGGTCGGAAAGATGGTCGAGGCGATCACGGCAACCTGGACTTGGTCATGAAGCGAAGCGATGACCTGGGCAAAACTTGGAGCAAACTTCAGCTCATTTATGAAGAAGGCGGAAACGACAAAATCACGATCGGGAATCCGTGCCCGGTTGTCGACCAAGACACCGGTACCATTTGGATGCCTTTCTGCCGAGACAATGACGACGTCTTCATGACGTTCAGCGAAGATGATGGAAAGACGTGGGCGAAGCCTTATGAAATCACCGCTGATGTGAAGAAAGAAGGCTGGGGATGGTACGCCACGGGACCTGGAATTGGCATCCAACTAACCAGAGAGTCCCATCGCGGGCGTTTGGTAATCCCTTGCGATCACCGCGAAAAACGTGACGGCAAATGGATCAAAATGTCACACGTGTTCTACAGTGACGATCACGGCAAGAGCTGGCAGTTGGGTGGTACGGTTGCAGACCACACCGACGAATGCCAAGTCGCAGAATTGCACGACGGGCGACTCATGATCAACATGAGAAACTATTGGGAGCGTGATGGTGGCGATACTGATCTAGGCGGCAAACGAGCCGTATCGATCAGCGAGAACGGAGGTGAAACTTGGCAGGCGCTGACCTACGACTCTGCATTGGTCGAACCTATCTGCCAAGCCAGTTTGATCAAACACAGCAGCGATACCTTTCGGCAGGCCCCACTGATCTTTGCGAACCCAGCGTCGACTACTAACCGCCGACAATTGACCGTTCGCGTTAGCCAAGACGATGGCAAGACGTGGCCCGTCGCACGGCTAATTCACAAAGGTGATGCAGCCTATTGCTGTCTAGCAGTGTTGCCGGACCGCTCCGTTGGCTGCCTCTATGAAGCTGACGGTTACAAGCGAATTACCTTTGCTGGATTCACGTTGCCATGGCTGAGTGATAGCTCGAAAGACCAACGCTAGCACGCCTTCCTTCTGAGGTAACTTGGCCTGCAAAGAGCCTCTCACGGAATGCTAGCAGCAATACAACGCATCGCACTGTCATGAGTCACGTGCGACTAACCATCCACAAGCACCACTGCTTCATCACAACAAGAAGTTCTTAGCCCACCTGCGTCGGTCGTTTGCCTCTTGACGAATCCACGGCCGCTAGCAGACGGCAAAAAGTTGGGGATTCAGTCTCAATTCCAGCCCAACGCCGCCGATAACACCACTGCTGTCACCGCAGTGCTACCAACTGCACCGACAGCACAAGGCGGACCCCGTTGCATTTCGCATGGATGTGAACCTCGAGGTCAAGCGTTTGAGAAAGCCTTCTCGAACGCCATATCGCCAAACTAATCGGCATCTCATTTCGTCATGTAAGGAGACAATGATGCAATGCTTCATTCGGCGTGCCGCGCTATTAGTGTTGGTTTCGTCTGCTGCTTGTGCCCAAGCGCAACAGTATTACTATCCACCGAATCACATCGCGGCATTCGCGGCACTTCCCACGCCCCCAACTTCGAACGTTGCGGGCTCCATCCAAGCTCCTCAGATACCACTGACGCAACCGGCTCCCGGGGCAACGGTCGCCACTGGCGTGGAATCTGTCGTCACCCCTCAAGCAACTCAGCCGGTACCAACGAACGTTGCACCTTCTAGTGCCGCATATGGTTATGCACCAGCGGTCACCTATTCACAACAATACTGCGGACCGACGAACTATGCACCCTGCAACGGATGCGGGTACGTAGGATGCAACGGCGGATGCCAAGGTGGTGCTGCCTCTTGCGGCGTCGGCAAACAAGCCTTGAGCCGTCTTGCAAAATCTACAGCCTGTGGCCAGTGGTTCGGCAGCATCTACTACCTGAATCTTGAACGCGAAGACGACAATGTCGGGCGCCAACTGGCCTACCCAGACGGATCACCTGAAATCGCAGTCCTCTCCACTGGCCAAGCTCAAATGGGTGACGCAGGTGGCCTGGGTGTGCGACTCGGACGTCGTCTTGGCCAAAACCATGCGTTTGCCTTCAACTACTGGCAGCTCTTCCCCGAGGGCGACGGTGGCTTGGCTCGCGCAGGGACAATCAACACTCGTGGCGTCAATCCCGGTGACTACACTGCATACGCCGACGCTGCCAACTACGCTCCGAACAACATCTACTCCGACATCGACTTTGGTAACTTGCAAGCTCCAAACGGCAACACAGTGTGGAGTTACTTCTCGGACTCCGCATTGCAGGAAATCCGACGGAACTTTGACTACCGCAACTTCGAATGGAACTTCTATCGTCATCCCTATCGATTCGAATGCGGGAACGGACCCCAGTTTGCACTGCTGGCAGG
>CAYQMZ010000155.1:0-12200 GCA_964418725.1 uncultured Pirellulaceae bacterium | reverse complement strand
CAGCAGACTTGAGCTGTCCCTGTGCCAACAGCATTTGTCCCTTCATCGCCAACGGCACTGCTGACGTGTAGGCACGGCGGATTCGTATCGCTGGATCGAATTTCGAAATCGTTTTTACGGTTTCGTGAGCTTCTTCGATGCGACCCATTTGAATTAGCAATTCGATTAGGTCGATTCGTGCTGCGAGTTGATTCACTCTTCTACGCGGTGCTCGATCTAGTAGCGGCATTGCAACCGCACGCCGCAACTCCTTCAGCGCACGGTCCGCCTGCTGTGCTTCTCGCAACGCCTCAGCAAGAAAGTAGCAAGTCGTAAATCTCTCACCGCCACGCTGATCGATTGGCATCATATCGTCACAGGCCATGGCCTTTTCTAGGCATTTGATGCTCTCGGCTAAGCGACCAAGTTGTCGGAGGGAAATCCCTAGCTCACGAAAAGATCTGCTAAAGCCAACGCGAGGTGCGAGGTCATCTTGGGTTTCGTATGCATGCATCGCTGACTCCCAGGCTTCCGCGGAGTCGTGCCGTGCCAATCTAGCCAGCAACTGATACGCCATCATGCGCCGGTAGTTATCGGCGTCGCTATTGGGAGTGCACCGTTGCGCCAGGCTGGCTGCATCACGGGCCAATCTCAGTGCGTCTTCCGCGCGATCCCGTTGCGAATCAAGCACTTGTAGGACGAAGAGCATGTTTCCCAGCACATAGATGCTGTCGTTTCCGAAAACCTGACGCGTCGCGGCGATCGCTTCGAAGCCCAATTGCTCAGCCTCTGCAAACTCTCGTTGCTGCAACAATGCTCGGCCCAAGTCGACCTTAACCTCAGCAACGTCAGGGTGGTTTTCTGCTCTTACCTTTTCAATTCGCTTGAGCGCGTCGCGGCACATCGATTCGGCTTCTGCAAAATTTCCCTCCACACGCATAACGCGAGAAGCTCGTGCCTTATATCGATTCGTGAGCGGGTGGTCTTCACCGTAGTGGTCGGTCGCCGCCTTCCAAACGTCCAGTGCAGATTGATTTCGACCTACATAGTCTCCAAGCTGGAACTTTACGCGGCTGTCGGCTTCCAGTGCGGAAATCAAATCGTCACCAGGTTGCTGACGCAGTTTCGGGAGTATCGATTCCAAAAGCCGATTTGCTTCGTTGAATTGACCAACGTACAGCAGGTACCAAATCCAATCGACCTCGCTTTGTAGGATCAAATGGTGATTTGCTTCAAGCTCGGCCTTGCGAATCTGCAAAGCCTGCTCGAGATGAGGCTCTGCAGACTGAAGTTCATGGAGGTTCAGGTACAGGCGTCCCAAAGTGCGATTCAGGCGAGCGGCCATAGTGGGATCATCGCCGACGTGGTTGGCCAACGTTTGTTCGACTCGGTCGAGTTGGTCTCGCAGCTTGAAGTCCCATGGTTGACCCTCGGTGGGATCTGCCAAGCCGATCATATCTTCAACGACCGCAGCGAACCGCATTGCATTGTCGGTTTGACGACGTGCTTCTTCTCGGGCTCGTTCTGCTTCAACTCGTTGTTGTTCCGCCCGTCGCCACTGGACCTCCATGTTTTCACGCGCAGACTCGGCTTGGAAAAAGCCAACGGTCGAAACAACCCCGGCAACAATAGAAGTCGCCAAAACCACTCCCGAGGCGGTCGTCACGATCCGATGCCGCCGCAGTAGTTTCTTGACCGGGTAGAGGATGTTCGGTGGAGCTACGGAAACGGGTTGGTGGTCGAGGTATCGCTCGATGTCGTTTGCCAGCTCGCTTGCTGACTCATAGCGTTCTGCTCGATCTTGGTGCAGAGCTTTCGCCACGATCCATTCGAGGTCGCCACGGAGAATTCGCTGCAACTTTGCTGCATTCGTTTGTCGCTGTTCCGCAGTATGCTGAACGTCGCGAAGATGGTGCACTCGTTGTGTAAGCGTGATCGCGTTTGCGTTTTCGCCGAGTTGATCGGGCGAACTGCCAGTCTGTGATTCTGTGGGAGCAACTCCAACCAACAGCTTGTACAACACGCCGCCGAGCCCATAGATATCAGCACGGGTGTCAATGTCGGGGTCGCCCCGCAATTGTTCTGGACTCATGTAGGCTGGCGTGCCTGCCGGGCGACTCGTAAGTCCATCGCCGCTGGTTGAACCTTGGCGGTCGCTCTGTTCATGTCGGGAAATCGTCTTGGAGATACCAAAGTCGATTACCTTCGGCACAGCGTGCCCCTGTTCGGCAGCCACCAGTATGTTGGACGGCTTGAGATCGCGATGCACGATTCCCTTTTGGTGAGCATGTTGCAGGGCTTCACAGACTGGAATGAAGAGCCGCAGTCGCTGGTGAACTGTGAGCCGCTCTTGGTCCGCGTAGTCCGTGATGTTCTGACCGGACACCAGCTCCATAGCAAAGTAGGGCCGTCCCTGCTCAGTGCTGCCAACATCAAGTACGGTGGCAATGTTGGGGTGATGCATCAACGCCAGCGATTGGCGTTCGGTTTTGAACCGCGAGATGATCTGCTCCGAGTCCATCCCCATCTTGATGATCTTGAGAGCCACCTTCCGCTGAACGGGCTCTAATTGATCCGCTTCCCAAACGACGCCGAAGCCTCCTTCACCCAACCGATTGGCAAGGACGTATTTCCCGATTCGATCGCCTGATTCCAAAATCGAACGAACGACTTCGTGTAGAGGCGGTGTCTCGAGAAAAGCATCATCCGTCTCATCAAAAGCCAGCAGCCGTTCGACGCTTTGTCGAAGTTTCGTGTTGTTTCCGCAAGCTTCATGGAGGTAGCGTGCACGGTCGGTCGCGTCTTCAATTGCCAGCGCGGCCTCGAAGATCAGTTCTTCTTGTTTAGGGTCGATTGACATAGCACCGTGCCGCAGGGCGCCGAGGTAGATGCATTAGGAAGACGAAAGACAGTAGCAGTGTCGCAATTGTCACGTTAGACATGCAGTGTGATGTTTAGCGTCACGATTCTACCGAAGTGAGCCAGCGTGGTCATTTAACGCTTTAAGCTCGTGGCAGAAATTGCCGCCAAAACTACATGCGCCGAAAGGCCGTCTTTCTGATCACGGTTTCTTTCATTTCGCCGCCGAGCGAAAATTAGGGATTTTTACGAGTCGGGAAACTCGGTTTTGCCCAGCCCCGACGCTGCACGGGCGGTGGCGAGTGGGGGTTAACTCTAGTGGTACCAGAGCGGCGTCTAGCGGCGAGTGTCTAAGAATTTTCGGAAGCAAGTGAGGGTTTCGTCGCTCACGTGGTGCTCGATTCCTTCGGCATCGGCGTTGGCGGTTTCTTCACTAACGCCCATTTCGAGCAGGACCGCTAAAACGAGTTCGTGGCGGTCCTTCGACTTTCTCGCTATACGTCGACCGGACCGTGTCAGTGATATCGGTCCGTAGGGCTCGGATTCGACCAATCCTGCTTCTTTGAGCCGATTGAGGGTTTGCGTCACTGTGGCGTGGCTTACCGAAAAATGTGTCGCAAGATCACCACCCCGGCACTTCCCCGATTCGTCGATGAAATCGGCAATTGCCTCCAAATAGTCCTCGGTAATCTCGGTTCGGTGATCCGATCGAGTGCGCGCGAATTGTTTCTTGCTGGTCATGCTCTCCCCTTGACTCAATTTTAGGCTTGCCTAAACTTGTGTCAAATCAAAGTTTAGGTGAGGCTAAAAATGGAGTTGGGGATGGTCCGACGGCGAAACGTTGCTCTTGGATTTACACTTGTTGAGCTGTTGGTCGTAATCGCGGTCATAGCAAGTCTTGTCACGTTGCTATTGCCGGCCGTTCAGGCGGCGAGAGAAGCCGCTAGGGGCACGCAGTGCACGAACAACATTCGTCAGCTTGGGCTTGGGACTCTCAATTTCGAGTCGGCCCGCGGCACGTTGCCGGCGGGTTATGAGTCCTACCCGACTAGCAACGGTAGTGCTCCTGCTTGGACGCAGATCGACAGCAGCACGTGGGACGCCGGCCCAGGATGGGGTTGGGCGTCGCGTATTCTGCCGTTCTTGGAAGGCAACGATGTCGTTGCCCAACTGGAAGGTCAATCCAAACCTGTTTGGACGCCCGAGTTTCGCACTGCCGTCGCAACGGAAATTCCCATTTTTCTGTGCCCGTCTTCTTCGGGCCCCACTGGCCCTATGACCGTGCTGGATGAGCAAGGACAGCCACTAGCCATCGGTGGCGGCACATTGGCTCTCGGTCGATCGCACTATGTAGCCAGTCATGGCCAGGAGTCTTGCTGGGGCGAATGCGGGGCCAGTAAGACGGGAGTCGTCTTCGACAATATCTACACCAGTACAACCAGGGAAGTCGCCATTAATGGTGATGCTTCCAAGGTCGCTGACGGTCCGTTCTATCGGAATTCAAGAACAAGATTGCGGCAGATTACTGATGGCCTTTCGAAGACCATTTTCTTCGGCGAGCATTCAGGCAGCCTCAGTGACAAAACCTGGGTGGGCGTTGTCCCCGGTGCATTTACACACCCGCGATTCATCTCGCCCGAAAATGGTCCGGATGCGGCCGCAACGATGACACTTGTTCATGCCGGGCCCTCCGGCGGCGAACTCGACATTACTGGTTTGCCAATCATTCACCCCGTGAACTTTCCAACCTACCACGTTGGGCAAATGTACTCGGAGCACGCTGGTGGCGGCTACGTGTGCATGGGGGACGGTTCCGTGCGGTTGATTCCTAACGATATGGATCTAATCACTTTCGCTGAGCTTTCCAGCATGAATGAAGGCGAGATCATCAAGGAGTATTGAATGCGACGTAACGTCATCACGCTCGTCCTTTGCACAATCTTCTGCGTCGGTTGTGGCTATGGCGAGGTCAGTCCCAAAACGTATGACATCGCGACCTCGTTGTACAACATCAGCAATCGTAAGCTCGCTGATCGAGTGGATGCTGTCCGAGAACAAATCGACTTGGCCAGAGAAAATGATGAAATCTCCTCGAGCGAGGCAAAGTGGCTGGAAGCGATTGCACAGCACGCGGAAGATCAAAACTGGAAGCGAGCCATGAAAGCTTCACGACGAATGATGGACGATCAAGTTGCCCGATGAAATGCCGCAAGGCTAGTTCCTTAGTCGCGGAGTGTCAGCGGGATCATTCCAGTTGCCGATTCGGCGACACTGTCACGACACAGTGATTCTGGCCTCATGCATGAATTCACGTAGTTTCGATTCAGACAAATTGCCGTCCGTTCGCACGCCAGAGCATAGGTCCAAGCCGTAAGGGCTCACTTTCGAAATGGCGAGCTGGACGTTGGACGCATTGAGTCCTCCTGCCAGAAACACGGGCTTCGGCGATTGCTGAATGAACTTTGCGCTCACGTCCCAATCGTGAACCCGGCCAGTGCCTCCCAGTTCAGGGACTTCAGCAGATGGTCTTCCGGAGTCAAGCAAGAACGCATGAATGAATGGAGCATACGCTTCGATCATCTCGAGCGCTTCGCCGCCTTCGACGTGCACCACCTGAACTCGGCGAATCGAGTCAGGTAGCAGTTGAGTCAACTTAGCCCATTCGCTGGGTTGGATGTGGTTGACGACCTGTACGGTGTTGGTTCCGCAGTACTCGACTTGCTCCGCAATTCCTTCTGCCGTTGTACGTTGAGTGAGCAGGAATGTTCCAACCGCCGGAGGAACCTCTGCCGCTATCTGCTTAATTTGATCCTCGCCGATGACTCCGGGGCCTGATGGCATCTCGCTTACCAGCCCCAAGGCATCGGCCCCCGATTGAACCGCCTGCTTGGCTTCTTCGACGGATGAAATACAGCAGATCTTGATCCTTGTTCGCATGCCCGAATTAGACGCGAAAAAAGCGACCGATTCAAACGGACCAGATGTGTCGTTTGGATCCGTGTGCAGCGAAGACCTATCGTCTGCGACGTTGAAGTCTTGGTAGTAGAAGCAACAACGATAAGGCAATCATTTTGCTGCTCGGTTCGGGGACGCTAGCCGCTTCGGCAGACTGACCAAAGTTAGCAGACATCAGAAGGAAATCCGTGAAGCCAACGTTGCCGTCGCAGTCATGGTCGCCGGACTGCCAATTCGCAGCCTCCGTAGCCGCTTGCCCAAAGTTGCTTGAGAGTACGAGGAAGTCCGCGAAACTGACGTCACCATTCAAGTCGACGTCACCGAAGGATGTGCGGCGTAAGTCTTCCACCCAAAATCGCTGGTCATCGAAGTCCACTAAGTCATCTCCGTTCAGGTCGAAGATGGCTGGATTCGTTCCGTTTCGAATAGCTTCGCAGAGCAGGTTCACGTCACTTACCTGAAGTTGGCCGTCTGCGTCGAAATCTCCTAAGACGATTTCGGCAATGTCCTCAAACTCGATTTGCAAAAGGGGGCGTAGCGACTCGTTTGGGTTCTGCACGCTGTTGATTCGTTTGGCCGAAGCTCGCTCGGTTTCGCTTCCGACGATTGCCCAGCCGAAATTTGTTTGGGGATCTTCCAGCCACGATTGAACGTCCGCGACAAGCTGCGGTGTGGATTCCCAGGAATAGCTCGCAGCCTCGCCGATCAATACGGATGCACTGGCTGCTTCCGTGAAGTCGCCTCCCAGTGCTGACCAGTCCTCGTTGCCTGTCGATCCCCAGGTTGCACCTCGCCCACCAGCCTGACCTCGGCCTTCACGTGTGGCGTTGACTTCTCCTTCTTGCCACGCAGCCGAAACGCGATGCAGCCCAAAGAGATCTTCCCGAAAGATATCCGGAACCTGGTTCACAGAAACGGTGAGCGAAACTCTGTTTACACGAGCGTTCGGTGGAAGGTTTCCTGCGATATCGAAGGCCAGCAACGAGCGTCGTGCGTTGGCTCCGTTAGTGAAGCCCACGAATAGATTGGGCCCAAGTCCATTTTGCAGGGTCACGCCCTCTTCATAGAGAGTCGCGTCCTGGCTCGGATTCAGTGTGATCACTTCACTGTGCAATTGAGCAGCGCCAGTCAGCAGGCAAAACAAACAAAAACCTTGAACGAACATCATCAACATTGCCTCCGGAAAATCCCAGTGTTGACGAAGGTCAGGGATCAAGCAACGAACAAAGTTCACTAAGATCGCTCGCCGTGGTTGAGCTTACATTGAGTCTGTTAGTTGACGTGGAGGTGTCAGAGATCGCTGACATTGCAGCTAGGTTTGACGAGGAGGCTTCTAGCCTTCTTCCATTGCGGGGCGCACAAGAATGTGCGTTCGTGATGAAAAGGGAAGACACACATGCGGCGATCGATGGATTACTTTTCTGCTTGCGACTTTTTCCAGTCGTCTGTGAGTTGGCCGGCGAATCCCCAGTTCTCCTCCTCCACCTCTGAGATGACAATGTGGATGTGTTCGGGGCGCTTGCCCAACACGCGGACCAGCGAATCGGTCATGTCGCGGACCAGTTGTGACTTTTGCTCTCGCGAAGCTCCCGCTGTTATCTGAACATTGACGTAAGGCATATTTAGACTCCTTCGCAAACTTTCTGCCTTCGATTGGTAACTATGTAACTCAGTTGACCATAATTCGAAAAGCGGCGTGCCGACAGTGCCCACTGCATCGACGAAGGGATCAAACCGATCAAACAATGCGGTCAGTTACTGACGATCGCGTTTGGGAAACGCTGCCTGAATAACTCGATCGTTGACTCGTTCTGACCGGAATCGTGGAAGCCAATTAGGCCGATCCTATTGCCTGGCGAAAGACCAACGTCGTAGCGCCGACAAAGGGACTGAAGGTAACCAATCGCAAGTTCTGCGTCGGCGTTGCTGAGCACTTCCTCGCTGCGGTAATGGAATTGCAATCCACCTGGATTGCCGATGCTTGTTTGAAAGCCCATTCGTGCTAATTCCAGAAACGCTTGCCTTCGCGTTTTGTCCTGCCTGAGTTTTGCACCGAACATCGAAAGGCCCACCGCCACGGCGAACGTCGCTACCAAGACCGTGCGAAGTCTAAATTGCTTTCGCTTCAAAACGGCTGATGTCACATCTGGGAATCCGCTTTCGTAGAATGCGTGGCACGCGATCTGTGAAGAGAATTAGTTTCTATGCGACGCCGCAGGGAGTCGGACCTTCCATCCGAGAAGCTTCGTTCCGAGTGCCACAAGCGACTAGTCGATCTCTATGTTGAACTCAAAATCTTCCTTGGGAAATTCGACGTCCTCACGATGCGGTGGAAACAGAGGCTTGCCGAAATCCGGTGCCGTCGGATCCTTCGAATTGCCGGCGGAACCATATCCGCTCACGCGCAGTTGGTAGTGCCCGCCGACAAGCCCCTTATCTTTAGGCGTTTCATACTGGCCGTCTTTGATACGAGCAAGAACCATGGGGCCCTTGTTGCCTTTATCGGGGGTGAACCGGATCTCTCCAGACGGAACTGGTGTTCCCTTGAAACTGACCGAGCCCGATACCGTGTACTTGCCGCTATCACCGCACCCGGTGATTGCTAGAACGCAGAAGGTTAACAATGAAGCCCATAGACGGAACTCAAGTGGCTTTGCTGGGTAGGTATGCGACATCCTATGGTGTCTCCGATGCCGGTCGTGGCGTCCAATCCGTCCGCAATGCGTCATTGCGAACCGCTCGTTGATAGTAAGCCACTACATCGATGTCGTCGGCAACGATGCCGACGGATCCATCGGACGAAGCAAAAATCGCTCCACCGCCTTGATGGTGACTTCCGAACAGCCGAGTCTGCAGATCGAGTGTCTTTACTGTCGTGACATCGACGTCCCGTGCTGAGTAGGCGTTGATCGGTTCGACGGCAGCAGCAAGTACCATCGGCATCGCCCACGAACCTTTCTTTGCACTTGAAGCCCACCCGCACCAACCATCTCGCCGACCGTCGGTGCGTGAATGCGATACCGTCTGGTCGCAGTATCGAGTCTCGCCGATTAGCCAAGTCTTGGACGTGCCGTCGGTAATTTTCTTCATGGGCACCGCGGCATTCACGTACATGACACCGTTGTTAAAAAACATCCGCGTGCTGGCCTGCGAAGTACAAGCGGGTTCTGATCCGCCGCCTTGAACTCCGAAGTACGTGATGTAATTCGTTTCCAAACCCGAAACGGGATCACTCGGGCATTTGAAGGCCTCGTTGGGCTCTAAAAAGACTTGATGGTTCTGACGAGCACCAGGGACGTTGGTCGTCGAAGTAAATTTGGATTTCAGGTCGAAGCGATCGAACAGGCCAATATCTTCAACAAAAGGCAGAACCAACACGGTCCAAGGTGCGCCGCCTGGGCCGTCGCCGCCACCGCACTCGGTAATGTCGGACATGTCTTCGTTCACGCTACCGGCGGGAAAATGTTGGCTCGCACTTTCATAGTTCAAGCAGGCTAAAGCGAGCTGCTTGACCTTGTTCGAGCACTGCGTCCGACGCGCGGCTTCGCGAGCGGCCTGAACAGCCGGTAGAAGGAGTGTTACGAGCATCGCGATAATCGCAATGACCACAAGAAGCTCTACGAGCGTAAACGCCAAACGCGTCTTTGGACGTGCAAACATCATCGCTACCTTCCTTACTTCGTTTCTGCGAAACGATTAGCAGCCTGATTGGAGGGAGAACTCATAAGATGTTAACAAATTCTTCGCGCCGTTTCACTTAGCAAACGCCAACGCGACCCATCGGTCAAAAGTTGACTCCAAAAGATCTTGTAGGAGTGAGACTTACGAATCTTGCCAATGGAATCTATGCCGATAGTCTGAACCTGGTCGAGTTGCGAATCTCAATTTCAAACAGATACTCCTGCATATTCGCACCAAGACCTCCCAACTTGTTGCAGTAGTTCAATGCAAAGCTCATTGAGCTTCAATTGACGTGCAACAGCATCCGCTATCAATTAATCTGGCAAAGGTCTGGCCGTACCCTGTAAGTAGTGCCGGAGTCGCAGCTGACTGAAAGCTAAGCCATGCGAAAAACTCGTCGTCTCAACATCGAGTCTCTTGAGTCTCGGATCGCCCTCACTGCAGGGCCGTTCCTCGATCCCGCGTTGCTCACGCCTTTCGACTTAGTATTCCGCGGGGACCGACAGGTTGAGGATCATCGCATCTGGGATGCGCCCCGCTATCCGTTTGCGTTTTCGAACCCGCTCTATTTCGACGACTTCACAAACGATGGCGTTACTGACATTCTGAGTCGATACGATTCCGAGATTGCACAATTGCTTGGAACGCCTGGCTGGAACCTCTACGTAAACGATGGAACTCAACTCTTTGGACAGCCGTGGGGGGATTTTGAAACAGATCATGCGGAGTTGCTTGGTAAAGCGGATCTCAATGGCGACGGTTGGATGGACCTACTGTCGTTTGATCGAGCTACCGGTGACTTGCTGGCGTCGATCAATTCGCGTGAGGGATTTCATACGCAGCGATGGGGCAACCTCACAACCGTGGCAGACTGGACGCACTTGATGCTCGACGACTTCGACGGCGATGGGGTGGCTGATCTATTGGCCGGCGAACCCAACGGAACCTGGTGGTTGGCGAGAAACGATGGTTCCCGATTTCGAAACGAATTCTGGGGCCGCTTTCCCAATCACAATTGGACGGAAGTCATCGTTGGCCAGTTCACGGATGATGGATTGCCTGATGTGGCAGCCTTGGCTCCGGACAAGACGTGGTGGCTGTGGGAGGGCACTTCGGAAGGGCTGGCGAAAGCTCGCTATTGGGGCCACTGGAATATGCATTCCGAATGGAAGGACATACAGGTCGGCGATTTCAACAACGATCAGCTTGACGATCTGATTGGTCGTTCGGAAGACGGCGGCTTGTGGGTTGGTACGTCAACTGGCGAACGATTCCAAACTTGGCGATGGGGAACTGGTTGGGTTGAACGCGGAGAGTGGACGAACGTTTCGCTTGTTGATGTGAACTCGGATGGGCTGCTTGATCAAGTCGGAGAATCGAAAGGCGAACTGTGGTGGTATGCGGAAAACGTCGGCTCGAAGTTTCGAAACTCGTTGTGGCAGGATGGCCGCTACGGCCAACGGCATCTTGTTCAAGACTTTCGGCTGAAGGAAGCAATTGATGTCCGTGACAAGCTGCCTCCGGGCGGAGTGATGGTGGAAGACCTCGGCTTGCGATTTACCGTCAATGAAGACAATCGGCTTGAGTTTCACGCATCGAATACGACAGTCAAGCGTTTTGATCTGAAGTCACCAACGGGAGCACTTGTCCCCGCAGCGAGTGGGCTCTTCGAGTCTCCCGGTGGATACCGAGTCAGCGAGGCTTCGGAACAGCGGATCAGGCTAGCTGGAACTGAACAGTTCGACGGCACAACGACGCTGAATGCAAGTTGGGATCCATCGAAGGGGCAGGATATCGTGGCGAATATCTTATTGCCTTCAGGTGAGATCCAGGTGCCTGTCGAGCCACCACTTGGAAACGGCAAAGGGCTTTCTACGGCAGCCAAGAATAGGTTGTACTACGGCGATATCCACGGAGAGTCGCTTACTCCAAGAGGATGGGCATACGGGGATTGGGCTGATGCGCCGGATGCTGCCGTCGGTGGTTTGGTAATCGGAGTCGAAGGCAATGAGTTGTATTTGGAAGGCGAAGATTTGGAGATCACGTCGCTGCAGTTCTCATCAGAATCCGAGGCCATGCTAAGGCGACCGTGGCCACGACACTCCTTCGAGCCGTTTGATTGGGGGTTCTATCGAGCGTATGAAGTCATCTACGGTAATAGCGACAACGTAGCGACACTGATTGATGGCCGAATTGAATTGGACGCTAGGCTAGATCCGAATGCCGCAAGCAATGATCTCGTGATTCGTTACCGAGATGGAGACGGTCAAGTCTTCCGTCCGCAGTTTAGCGAAGAATTGGCGAATTGGGTCCCGGGTAATTTCGAGGATGAGCCGTTCGACGACGAGCCGTCATCACCGGATCCTCCTGTCGAAGAGTTGGAGTCGGAAGTTCCCGTTGAGGAGGTGGAGAATCCAGAAGTCGACCCACCAGTCGTCGAGATGCCTAACGAACCGCAACCAATGGTTCCTGAGGTGACTCCGCCAAACACGAACGTCGATCCAGAGCGGGAGACTCCTGTCGAGCCGCCGGATCTTCCACCAATACCAGCGACGCCAATCGGTGACTTGGTGCTGTCCTTGAACGAACAGAGTCAACTCGTTCTTTTCGGCACTGCATCGCTTCAAGGGTTCGAGGCAACGTCCCCGAGTGGCTCGCTCGTTACGGCCGAGGCATACCCGCCATTTCCAGTCGTGTTAGCAAACAGTCCAGAGCATGTCGCGGCG
>CAYQMZ010000154.1:8520-12223 GCA_964418725.1 uncultured Pirellulaceae bacterium | reverse complement strand
GAGGCAGAGTCGAAGCAAAGAGAAGAATGGGAAAGCGAACAGCGAAGAGTGCTCTACACGTCACGCGTCGGCGCCGTCACCGTAACCATCAGAGACCAACGATTGCACGTCGAGTCGTTTCTGCCTGGTTCCTGAAGTTCCATGCGGCCGAACAACGCAATGGATATTCCGCAAGGCAAGAGTTTCACTGACCGCTACATTCGCCATGCGATTGGCGGAATTGAAACGCAAACGCCAGTTTTGGCGATTCAGCTATGTCGTCAGTTGTTATCGTGCGAGAGGAACGTTGTCTTCGTTGCTCCTTACCCCTCGTCAATTCGAGGTTCGCACATGTCCGTCCAAGTTGGCCTCAATCTTGTAACTCTGGTGATGTGCATCATCACCCTCGCGATGGCGACGGCGGCATTGATGCCACAAATCAAGGCTGGACTCGTGTTGCTTCGGGATCTGATGTTGTGGGGAATTCTGGTCGGTGTTCTGGTGTTGGTTGGATTTGTCGGTTGGAAGCGACTGATCGAATTGCGCCGAGAGCAACAGGAGTCGACCTTAGCCTCCGGGGACCAGATGCTGAACGAGTTCTCTGAGTTCGAAGATTCGGCAATACGAGCGCAGTTGGAATCGCTTAGATCGAACAGCCAAGGCACGACCACAAAGAACACCGCACCTCAAATCGGTGCCCCACAAGACTTGCTGCGGACCTACCGATTCCCGGATCGAGCCGAACCTCCAATCCGCGAGAAAGCCGCACAACCGGTATTTCGCGCGAATCGCAGCAATGTCCGTCGCCCGGCCTTTCGAGCCTCTGCTCCGAGATAACTGGTTTCGACCGATCTCTAAACGCCAGACAGCAGCCACTAAAGCTAGACGGCAGCTAGCAGATTATCCAGTTCGTACCGCCTGCTTGTTTTAAGGTTGCAGCGACAGCTTGTTTCAGGGATAGGAATTGCTTGAGGGGCAAACACTGCGGATCATCCGGAATCGGTCAACTGAGCTAAAGCTGGTAATTTGCGTTGACGATAACGATTTCATGTGAGCCGATACTGTCACCTATGTGGTCGCCAGGGAGCAGTCCCAGTCATGTTCGAACTACCTCCAGCAACCTCGTTGCTCGTAAACGACATCCTCGTATGGATCGGTTATGGAACCGTCGTAGGTCTGCTTGCTAAGGCAGTTATGCCGGGCCGTGACCCCGGAGGGGCCGTCGCAACGCTGGCGATGGGAATTGCGGGCACGGTGATAGGATGCGGTGTTTGGTCGCTAGTCAGCAATGGGGATCGTGTGACACCCATCAGTTTTCCAGGGCTTATTGCTGGCACTGCCGGAGCCTTCGTCATTTTGCTCTTTTACAGGATGTTGGGCGGATATTGGTACGATGACGAACAACCGCGACGTCGTCGACGCCGTCGGCGATATCGAGCTGACTACGAATTCTAAGCAGTTGCCGCGTCCGCCTGTTACAAAAGCGACTTCGTTGCCCATTGAATGCGGTTCGCCCAAGGCTAACGACACAGGATAAGTAGTCAAACTCAGAGGGATGGGGCCCACATATGCCCCGCACTCCCGCCCTTTTGACATCCCTGAGGCAGAGTGTCGTTATTCTTCCCATTTCGTCGCCATAAGGCGGTTGTCACTCCGAGACTGGGGCGATACATTCTTGTCTTGGTTTTAAAGCAGTGTTAAGAGTATTTGTAGGAGCAATGTAGGCTCGAGTGTGCCACCAAAGGTCTTTGTGACCTTGAGAAGATGCCACGAGAGATCACGTCCGCGTGACGGTTGCTAGGTAAGAAACGCATGACCATCACTTCAAAACGTAAGCAGGAATTGATCCAAGAACACCGACGCGGTGGTGAAGACACCGGCTCGCCGGAGGTTCAGATTGCCATTTTGACAACTCGGATCGACAGCCTGACAGAACATATGCGGGCGAACAAGAAGGACTACGCGACCCGGCGTGGGTTGCTAAGCATGGTAAGCCGACGTAGGCGATTGTTGGATTATTTGAAGAAGATCGATCCGCAGCGGTACTTGGATATCATCGGTAAGCTAGACATTCGAAAATGATCCTCCCGCCCGGGTTACTTCCTGGTTGAGCTGGTTTTGCTTGGGCATATTTTATCTTCTCAAGGCCGTCCTAGGCCGCCATCAACAGACGGGGCTTGTCGTGCATCGCTGCACTTCTGGCTCCTCTATCTGATAGCTTGAATCGCATTCGAGTCGACGCCGTTCCGCTTCCGTTGGGGAAATGGGAAATGGAAAAGATTCGAGTTGAAAAGCAAATCGGCGAATTCGTCCTCTCGTTTGAGACCGGGTTTCTCGCCAAACAGGCCGCAGGTTGTGTCATAGTTCAGTATGGCGATACGGTCGTGTTGAGTGCCGCGGCCACTGGCTCGCCACGGGAAGGCATCGACTTCTTTCCTTTAATGTGCGACTACCGAGAGCGGACGGCAGCAGCCGGTAAGTTCCCTGGTGGTTTCATCAAGCGTGAGGGGCGCCCTTCCATGAAGGAGACGCTCACCGCGCGACTAATCGACCGTCCTATTCGGCCACTCTTCCCAAAGGGATTCAACGACGAAGTTCAGTGTCAAAACTTCGTGATGTCCAGTGACCGGCAGAACGACGCTGACGTCCTGGCAATGAATGGTGCATCTGCCGCATTGGCTGTTTCTAGCCTTCCGTTCCTTGGCCCCGTCGCGTCCGTCCGTTTGGGCCGCGTCGATGATCAATGGGTTCCGTTTCCCACTATGGAAGCTTTGGAGTCAAGCGACATCGACCTGATCGTATCTGGCGACAACGACAATGTGTTGATGATCGAAGGCTTCGCACGTGAAATGCCCGAACAGCAAATGTTCGAGGCGATCATGGAGGCTCACAAGTACATCAAAGAAGTAATTGCACTTCAGAAAGAACTCGTCGAAAAGGTAAAGCCGGTCAAGCAAGAGTTCGTGCCTCCCGCGGAATCGGATCTGCTTGATCGCCTCAAGGAGAAGTTCTACGAGGATTTGAAGTCAGCCAAGCAGACTGAAGGCAAGGCCGCTCGCTCCGAAGCAGTATCGGGTTTGCGAGATCGTGCTCAAGCAGAATTCATTCCAGATCCCGATGCAGACAACGCGATCTGTGTGAAGGAATTCAAAAAGAAATGGCATGACCTGGAGCACCGTGTTGTTCGTGACCTGATCCTCGCCGGAACGCGATCGGATGGTCGAGACAACAAGACCCTGCGTCAAATCGACTGTGTCGTGGATCCGCTTCCTCGAGTACACGGTTCGGCTGTTTTCCAGCGTGGCGAAACGCAATCCATAATCACGGTAACGCTGGGTACGGGCCGCGACGAGCAACGGGTCGATGGACTGGGAGAAGAGTACTCCAAAAAGTTCATGCTGGACTACAACTTCCCACCATTCTCTGTCGGTGAGTGCCGACCAATTCGAGGTCCTGGCCGTCGTGAGATCGGTCACGGTGCCCTGGCCGAGCGGAGTGTCAAACCTGTACTGCCCGAGCACGAAGAGTTCCCATACACGATTCGTGTGATCTCCGACATTCTGGAATCCAATGGTTCGAGTTCGATGGCCTCCGTCTGTGGTGCCACGCTTGGACTGATGTCGGCTGGTGTTCCTATTTCGAATCCGGTTGCCGGTATTTCAGTTGGTCTCGTTCAAGAGTCCGATGATGACTGGGTTCTTCTAACGGACATCTTGGGTGAAGA
>CAYQMZ010000154.1:3380-8510 GCA_964418725.1 uncultured Pirellulaceae bacterium | reverse complement strand
GACATGGACTTCAAAATCGCGGGAACTCAAAACGGGATCACAGGCATCCAGCTTGACCTGAAAATCGATCGTATCAGCGAAGAGATCATCCGCGCGACACTGGCACAGTCCCGTGAGGCTCGCATGGAAATCTTGCGTTCGATGCTGACGACAATTCAACGACCACGTCGTGAAGTGTCCGAACATGCTCCGCGACTGATCACGGTCAAAATCGATCCGGAAAAGATTGGCTTGCTGATCGGCCCTGGTGGTAAGACCATCCGAGGCATCCAAGAAACCACGGGTGCTGTTATTGAAGTCGATGACGATGGCGTCGTAACCATTGCCAGCAGTAACGGAGCTTGGGCCGTCGCGGCTCAAGAAAAGGTGGAGGCACTTACAGCCTCTGTTCAGATTGGCAAGATCTACAAGGGACGCGTCACTAGCATCAAGGACTTCGGAGCCTTTGTCGAAATCCTTCCCGGACGTGACGGTCTGTGTCACATCAGTGAACTGTCAAACGAATACGTGAACAATGTCGCCGACGTCTGCCAAGTAGGCGATGAGATGGAAGTTCTGGTTATCGACGTCGACGATCACGATCGCGTGAAACTAAGTCGCCGAAAGGCGATGGAGCCAGAAGAGGCCGAAGCTGAAGAAGTAGAAGAAGCGTAAGGCTTTATCTACTGATTTATACAACGAACGTTGCAGCGAAAACGCGGATCTGACACAGGTCCGCGTTTTCTGTTTTGTGGCGTCGAGTTAAGCGATCGAAAGCTCTTAACCAACGTCCATTTAATGCGTAAGCCGCTGCACCATAGTGGTGTGCAAATTCTTTGCTTTTTCCCGCAGTGAAGCTACGATGGAAATCGACTTTTGATGAACCAGGAAATTATCATGATCCGATCCGCTCGTCGTGCAGTTACTTTGCTTATCACCACGGCCTTGCTCGTACCCGTTGCGGATTCACTGGCGCAGCAAATTGTTTACGAACAGGTTTCAATCCCGATCGGGAACCCTGCGACATCGGCAGTTGGGCTTTCATCACTGATCGTGGATTCTTCAGGCGCCGAGAGTATCTCTCGAGGTTACGACAACTTTACTCTGACTGAAGAACTGAACATTACCGGAATTAATTGGAAGGGCTCGTACAACGGCGAGTTCAATCCCAACGATGCATTTCGCGGAGTGGCTGACTTCAGCATCGAGTTTCTGCCCAACACAACTGGGAACGCTCCAGACACAAGAAACCCAATCGCATCCTTCGAACTCGACGGCGGCACGGCCGGACGAGACGACGGCACAGATCTAACTTCGATGATCGTTCCCGACGAACGCTCGTCGGGGGAAGGTGGTGGCGGAGTTGGCCAACCGCCAGCACCAGGCATCGTCGAAACATATTCGGCCGACCTGTCACCGTTTGTTCTGCAACCAGGAACTTACTGGGTAGCCATCCAAGCAATACAGACTTTCCCAAGTCCGTTTCCGCCACAGAACTCGTTTGACCCCAATCGTTGGTTCGACCCAAGTTGGTCTTGGGCGCTCAGCGACGACGAAATCGGTGACAATCGTTTGTATTCGTTCGATACGTTGTTCGGCGACCGACTAGACGCTGACGGGACCATCGGCCCAGGGATTCCACTTGGACGTGACCTTACGTTCAGCTTGGAAGGAAGCCCTGTCGAGATTGGCCCACCAACGCCTCCGGACGGAGACTACAACGAAGATGGCGAATTGACCGTCGAAGACATCGATTTGTTGACCGCTGGAATTCGCACCTGTGCCGATGACTGTGCTGATTTCGACCTTAACCTCGATGGAGTGGCCGATGATGATGACTTGGCCTTCTGGATTTCTGATCTTCGAGGCACATTGCCTGGTGACGCCAACCTAGATGGAAGCGTCTTGTTTCAGGACTTCCTGATCCTATCAGAGAACTTCACGGGCGAAGGCGGATGGGGCGAAGGTAACTTCACGACGGACACAAGCGTCAACTTCCCCGATTTTCTTATCCTGTCACGTAACTTCGGCCGCTCCGTTAGCGAAGCTGCCGCCGGTGAAGCAGCTTCGGTCCCTGAGCCAAGTGCTTCGATACTTGCCATGGCTGGTCTCGTACTCCTAAGCGTGAACCGTCGACGACGCTGAGTTCATCTCTTCTGATCGATCGACCGGTTTCTTAGCGAACACTGTGTTCCACATGGGATCAGAGACCATCACCGTCTGGCGGAACACAACGACCTGCAGGAGTAGCTCGCCCGTTTGATCGACGGGCGGCTAACTCAACCCGGCAAGCACAGCAGCACAGCAGCACAGTGCTACCTTGCTGTTGCCTCAACAACGGGAGCCAAAGCGTCGATCGACTTCGAACGCGACGCTGACGTAGGGCCATTCAGTTCCACAGGCAATGACAATCTTGGACGAAGCGCTGAGTTGTGCGAGGGGTCTAACCTCGCCAACATGCTCGCCACAGTGGCACGAACTCTCGCGTCGGAGTCTTTGAGGGCTGACGCTAAAGCTCTGGCAACTTCATCACTCATCTCCAGTTGCCCCATCGCCTCAACTGCAGCCTTTCGAAAAACGGGATCCGAATCACTTTGCAGTATTGCTGCAAGTCCCTGCAAGACATCCGGGTGACTTTTGCCAATTCGTCCGAGCCCCGCAGTGGCGTAGTAACGCAGTTTCTTGTCCTTCGAACTAGCAGCGATTTTCACGAACGCTTCGACAACATCGCCGCGTCCTTTCCCGATCGACACCAGTGTCTTGGCTGCGTTGTGGGCTACTCGTGGATCGTTGTCGCTCAAAGCCACCATCAATGCCTGCACGACTTCATTGGATGCCTGCTCGGAAACCGACAACTTTGAACGAGCCCCTCCGCCACCGGGGTAGTACGCAAAGTTGTTTGGCTGCGTCGTCGCAGCCGACCGAACTGCGCTCGCGGCTCCTCCCCATGGCGTCTGCTGAGTCCGGCCGGTCGTTGTTGCAGGCTTGCGAATCGAAAACGAGTTAGCTGACTGGGCTACCTTGGCCGCAGGCAATTCGACGGTGATGCCGTCATCTGCGCCTTGTGCCTGACCGGTTGCAGGCGATGGCAACATGGCACCTCCGATCCCAATAGTAAGTAATGCGAGTGAGGTCGCAGCCACTTTCGAATACATTCCAATTGTCATAGCAGACATCCCCTTTTCGGATAGTTGAAGAACGTTTGGCGAAACGCTGCAACTCTTCGTTGCAAACGCATAAGAGGTACATGTCGCGGCCGTGTTTTCGCACAGTGTATTTAGAGCAGCGTCAGCGACGCGCACTCCCGAGGCAGCCGCCGACAAAGCGACAGAAAACGCGACACCTCGACGAGTCAGATTAATACGCAGTTGCCGACGACCACGCGCCAGCCTTGCTTTGAGCGAAGCGACCGTACACTCCAGTTCGTTCGATGCTTCTAAACGCGACTTTCCTTCGAGCACACAGAGGACAATCGCCGATTGATACTTTTCCGGAAGCTTGCCAAGCTCGTCGTAGAGCGTTGTCACAAGCTCCTGTTCTTGAATGATCGCGAGCGGTTCGGCTTCTGAGCTGATGGTCACATTGAGTGCCTCCTCTTTCGATCGCCACTTTTTCGCACGAGCATTCTTCGCCGTGCGGAGTGCAACGCGGAATAGCCAGCCTCCGATGGAGGATGCCGTTTGGAATCGCCGCGCCTTTCGAGCGAGCACTAAGAACGTGGCTTGAAAGGCATCTTCCGCGTCATGTGAATTCCCAAGCACGCGATAGCAAACCCCGTAGACGGAAGATCTGTGTCGGCGCACCAAGTTTTCGAAGGCCACCTCATCTTGATGCTGGAGAAAACGCATCAGCAATTCGCCGTCGGTCGGTGCACATTTCATCGAACTTGCCTCTTAACAGTGTTTTCCTACTGTCTACATACAGGGACTCGTTGAAACGGACCTCAGATTTCGAATACTTTCAGAGAATTTGTCCGCCTCACGAGTACGCGGCATTTCCGCGAAATGCCGAAGCCTCAACAGTTGGCTCTACGCAACCACCCTACCAATTTACGAACTGCGAGTTCCCGTGAACGATTCTCTGTTTGATATCGCTGGAAAAGTGACACTTGTCTCGGGAGGCAGCCGCGGAATCGGTCGAGCCTTGGCGCAAGGATTCGCCGCTCGGGGCGCAAAGACGATCATTACGGGTCGCGATGAAACCGCGCTTTCGCAGGCTTCCGCAGAAATCTCCACGCAATCAAACATCGTGGAGACCTTTGTCTGCGATGTGTCGCGACTCGAGGATATCGAACAGTGCGTGCAACATGTCATCAACAATCACCAGCGAATCGACGTATTGCTGAATGTCGCTGGGGTCAACATTCGACAGCCCACGCTCGCTTTCAATGAAGCAGACTACGATTATGTGGCAGACATCAATCAGAAGGGAGCATTCTTTGTTGCCAAAGCGGTCGGGAACACGATGGTCGAGCACGGTTCCGGTTGCATCATCAACATCGATTCGTTGAGCACTTATGCCCCCGCCCGAAACTTGTTGCCTTATGCGATGACCAAGAGCGCACTGGTCGCACTAACTCGTGGCCTCGCGCTGGAGTGGGGCGAACACGGGGTTCGCGTAAACACAATCTCGCCTGGTTTCATCGTCACTGACCTGACGCGAAAGCTTTGGTCCGATCCAACCATGGAATCGTGGCACAATAACAACACGCCACTCGGACGACTGGGGAATCCCGAAGACTTGATTGGCGCCGCCGTTTTCTTGGCTTCGGATGCGTCAGCGTTCATGTCAGGACAAGTCGTCCGCGTTGACGGCGGATTCTCGGCAGGGCTGAATTGGCCAATTCCAGATGATGGCGGCCAATGAGTTATCACGGCGCTAACGCTCTATTGAGGTTAGCTCCTGCTTTACCGCAGGGATTCGAATGGCGGGTCTCCGCAGAGATCGCTGGGCGTCCACAGATCGGTCTGCTGGCAAAAAAACGTGGATTCTGAGTTATCGACTCGTTACATTGCTGGCCAGAAACCGCGGTCTTCGCATGTGCGGCTTTCTTCCTACCAACAATCCACATTCATGAGGCGATTCAATGAGAATAACTCGATTCTTCTCACTCGCGTTGCTAGTTGCACTTGCAAGTCAAAGCGTCGCACA
>CAYQMZ010000154.1:0-3280 GCA_964418725.1 uncultured Pirellulaceae bacterium | reverse complement strand
CTCGATTCTTCTCACTCGCGTTGCTAGTTGCACTTGCAAGTCAAAGCGTCGCACAACTCCCGGTCACCATGGGGCTCGAACTTTGGCTTGATGCAACTGATGAAGACTCACTCGTCGTCGACAACGACTTCGTTGACGAGTGGACAGACAAGAGCGGCAACGATTACAGCGCTTTTGCATTGGCCCCTCCCGAGTATGTGACCGATGGGCTTGGCGGCTTGCCTTCGGTTCGCTTTTACGGCGACACCCAGGACGGCATGGAAATTGACGGTCTCGTGCTGGAGCGGCCCTACACCACCTTCATCGTGAATCAATATTGGGGCGACATCCAAGGGCGAACCTTGCAAAGCCAGGATATTAACTGGCTCAGCGGTCTATGGAATGGTCAGGTTAGCCACTTCGCCGCAGGATGGGTTACGACTCAACGCCCAAGTGCGGGAATCGAAGAACCTTATTTGGTCGAGGCACACGGAACAGAAGAGAATTCGTCCGCATACATCAACGGTGGCAACTGGACACTCGACCCTTTGCCTAGCGGCGTACCGGGTGCACTTGCAATCGGCGGTGCTGGACAGTTCCCAGCCGAAGTGAGTGACGCTGATGTGTCAGAAATCGTCATCTTTAATCGGACGCTAGAAGACGCAGAACTAGAATCAATGCGAAGCTACTTCTTGGACAAATACTCGATTGATCGCTGGGAGGACAATGAACTGGCAATCGACCCGAACAACGTTCCCGACCCAGATGAGATGATGGTTCTCAATGGCTCGGTAACAACGTTTCGATCAGCCGAAGATTTAGATTTCTCGGGTGACTTTGTCTACGGCATCAACGTTGGTGGTCCAGACACCAACGACTTTGGCGACCCACTCGTCATTGGCGACGTTGAACTGGTGGCCGGTACAAACGCTGACGAACTCGATCTGAATGACAGTGGTGTCACGATGACCGTTGCAAATGAAATCGAAGCGTGGTTTAGCGCTGCCGTCGACGGCTTCGGCGAAGGTACCGAAGACGATGACAATCTAGCATTCGCTCTTCAATCGATCCGTTGGAACACACCTCCTGGAATCGACGTAACGATGGAAGTGGAAGAAGGTGAGTCTTACAAACTGCAGGCCCTGATGGGGGAAGCATGCTGCGACCGTGGCTTCGATGTCTTCTTGGAAGACGAACTGATGGTGGACAACCTAATTGTCCAAGATCTGCAAGACGAAGGCATCAACGATGGATCATCGGCCGTCGCGTTCTCCCATGAGTTCATCGCTGGCGATGACGAAGTCAACTTCACACTGGGAGGCAGCGTATTCGGAACTCCGGATAACAACCCGATCCTGCATGTGCTCACCCTGGAAAAGATCGACGCGTTGCCACCGCCGGAACCCACCTGCGATCCTAATTCTGGTGGTGACTTGGACGGAAATGGATCCGTAGAATTTGCCGACTTTCTGATTCTGTCTTCCAACTTTGGGCAGGATGTAGCCGACCACACCCAAGGCGATATCGACTGCGACGGTTCGGTAGCATTCGCAGACTTTCTTGTCCTGTCCGACTCCTTCGGCACCTCCGTTGGAGCCGAAGCTGTACCGGAACCTTCGAGCTGCTGCCTGATCGCCTTCGGACTGATTGGCCTGATGACACGACGACGCAATCGTTAGTCTGACGACCCAACTAGCAGTCCGTAACAATTCGTTGATTCACGGGATCGCGTCAGACATGACTCGATCCCGTTTTTTATTCGCTTGAGATTGCATTATGGCTCGAAGTCATTCGAACGTCGTTCGGTGCTGCCTCGCGATACAACTATGCGTTGTATTAGCAGTTGGTTGTAATCGTACATCGCCGAACTCGAATGAGACGAAGCCTACGAAAGGCCTAGCGTCAGCCTCTCCGCTAGACGGCCCACACACTGAAGCAGGCAATGCAAACGCCGTAGAATCTACAACAGAGGTTCCACTAACGAGCATCAGTCTCCAAACAACCGAGCTAACGGACGACTTCGGTCAGTGGAACCAGGAAGGAGTCCATCAAACATTGCGGGGCCAGCTAAAGAAGTTGAAGGCGGCGATACTTCAGGGGCGCGTATCAAGGCAACAGCTTGATTCAGTCATCGCGGACAGCGCTTGGACATGGGGACTGTCTTCGAGCCAAGATGAAGTGACCTATCGAGACGCTTCGATGATCGTTCGGCAACGGCCTGCCTCAGAACTAACTGAGCGTGATCGTCGCGAAATGCTGCCAGAACTTCGGACAGATTAAAGTTTCCGGAATTCGAGAACGGGCAGCCTTCCTCGACACGACAATCGAAGTCCAATTAGTCTCAAAGTCCGACGCGGGAGTGACTCAATATGACGCAAAGTGGAGCTGTGAGTGGACACGACCAGTCGAAAGTGCACCCAAGCTACTCTGCATCCGACCGCTCGAACAGACTTTGATTAGCAGCGATGACGTCGCTTTCCGCGACCGTACTGAATTCGTGCTGGGGGCAACGGATTCGTTTAAGACACAACTGGCGCGTAGCGTTGATTATTGGATTGGACGAATCGAACAGCGTTATGGGATCAACGCGTCTGGTTGGCAGGGACTTGCGATTGGCGACGTGAATGGCGACGACCAGGACGACGTTTACATACTGCAGCCCGGTGGATTGCCCAATCGCCTCTATATCCAGAATCCGGACGGTTCAGTGCGTGACGTTTCCGCGGAATCGGGGGTGGATTGGTGGGATCATTGTCACGCGGCCTTGTTCCTGGATCTTGATAACGACTCGGATCAAGCAACCAAATTGTGTCCACAAGCAATGCCATTCTCCCTCGCGGCGACCGACTTTGACGGAGATGGAGATCTTGACATCTACGCTTGCTGTTACTCACCTCGCAGCAATGCAATTGGAACGCAATTCTTAGCCAGGCCCGTCCCCTACCATGATGCAAACAACGGAGGTCGAAATTGTTTTTTTCGCAACGATGGCGATTGGAAATTCAAGAACGCCACCGTCGAGGTTGGCCTAGACCAAAACAATCGACGATTTAGCCTAGCTGCATCTTGGGAGGACTACGACAACGACGGTGACCAGGATCTCTATGTGGCGAACGATTATGGTCGCAACAATCTCTATCGAAACGATGGAGGCCAATTCATCGACGTCGCCGATGTGGCAGGCGTCGAGGACATGTCCGCTGGAATGTCGGTCACCTGGGCCGACTATAACCACGATGGCGAGATGGATTTATACGTCAGCAACATGTGGTCTTCAGCCGGTAATCGCGTCACCTATCAG
>CAYQMZ010000153.1:1789-12275 GCA_964418725.1 uncultured Pirellulaceae bacterium | reverse complement strand
CAAGCCGCCCCTGCTTCGACCCCTCCTCCTTTTATTGGAAGCGATGCACCTCGATTCCAGGGAGGCCAGCCGGAACTGAAAACACAAGATACGTCACCTCGATTCCAGCTTGGCAATTCAAACCCCGCAGCGGAGACGGCTGAACAGCAAGAGCCTGCGACGCAGTTGACACCGTTCAATGAAGGTCGCGCACAGAGCAATCAGCAGTTTGTCAACGATTCGCAATTCACTGCTGGTCAAGCGGCCGCGGGGCAGGGTGCCACAAGCGAGTTGGGCCAAAGGCCTCGTTTCGGCAGTCAGCCAACGTCTCAGAATCTACTGCGGGAATCGCAGCCAAGAGACGACCGCGAATTCGCATCACCGGCTCCAAGATTTGGTGATACCGGGAACGACTTTCGCAACTCGGCTCCGCCAGCAACCGTCCAGCCTGCTGGTTCGATCGAGCCTCCTGCGGCGGACACGTTTGCCCGACCGACAGTTCCTGTTGGTGGTCAATCTTCGCCGGACGTGTACGGTACCGCCGCCTCGACGTATCAAGCTGGTGGTTTGTCCGGTGCTGGAAAACCCGGTCCGTCCGAGCAGGAAGGCCCGCAGCATACGGGTTTGACGATTCACAAGATTGCACCCAAGGATGTCCGCGTTGGGCAGCCTGCGACGTTTGAAATCAAGGTTCGAAATAACAGCCAAGTGCCAGCGGAAAACGTGTTGATTCGTGACGAAATCCCTGTAGGGACTCGGTTGGTCGAGACGAATCCTCAGGCGACGCAAGGTGCGAACGGCGGACTGTTGTGGGAAATCGGGACGCTTCGTCCGAATGAGGACACGGTTGTTCGGATGAAAGTCGAACCGCTTCAGGAAGGCATTGTCGGCAGTACTGCTTCGGTAACTTACCAGGCACTTGCTTCGGCTAAAGCGAAGGTAACGCGGCCAGCACTGAAGATCACGCACTCGACCAAGGACAAAGTGTTGATCGGTGACGCGGTTCGATTCGCGATCACGATCGAGAACCCAGGTTCCGGTCCTGCAACGAACGTGATCGTAGAAGAGGATGTACCCGCTGGCTTGTCGCACTCGAAAGGGCCGCGACTGGAGTATGAAGTTGGCACGATTCCACCAGGTGGTCGTCGACGCTTGGAGCTTAGCCTGAAGGCCGCTCGCGAAGGCTTGGTCGAAAACATGATTACTGCTCGAGGCAGTGGCGACCTAGTGTCCCATCATAGTCTGAAGCTGCAAGTGATTGCGCCTCAGTTGCAGGTCAAAATCAAAGGGCCGTCGAAGCGATATCTGGAACGAAAAGCAACATACACAGTTGCTATCGAGAACCCCGGAACGGCAGATGCTCAGAATGTTGAGATTGCGACCCAGTTGCCACGCGGGCTGAAGTTTGTCAGTACGAACAACAGTGGTCGCTACGATGCTTCAACTAACTCGATTCGCTGGACGCTGGCTCGTCTGCCGGCTCGACAGTTCGGCGAAGTGCAGTTCACGGCAATTCCGGTTGCGAAGGGCGACTTTAACTTGGCAGCCAGTGCGAAAGCCGACAAAGGCCTGAGCGATTCGAAGAATCACCCGCTGGCTGTCGTGGTACTCGCGGCTCTTTTGTTTGTGGTTAAGGTTCGTGTTGACCCAATCGAAGTTGGCAGCGAAACGACCTACGAGATTCGAGTCGAAAATCAGGGAACCGAAGACGCCGCCAACGTGCAGTTTGTCGCGTCGATTCCACCTGGAATGCGGCCTGTGTCTGCTCAGGGACCTACGGACTACAAGATCCAGGGCAACAAGATCGTGTTTGACAAGATCAGTCGCTTGCCCGCGAAACGCGAGTCGAGCTACACCGTTCGTGTTGAAGGTGTACAGCCTAGCGACCACCGTTTCAAAGTGGAGATGTTCAGTGACAGCATGAGTGCTCCTGTTGTCGAAGAAGAGAGCACGCGGGTTTATGCTGACTAAGTAGTTCTTAGAAGTACTTTGCTATTCGAAAGAGCCGAGTTGGCAGTCTGTCAGCTTGGCTTTTTTCGTTGGTATTGTCTTTGCGAAAGCGGCTTGTCGAGGTTTGACTTTCCCTCCCCTCGCTATGGCTCGACCCTCCCACAAGCGGGAGGGTGAAGTGTGGTTGGTCGAGTAGATTTAGTTGGGCTTGGGGAGGCGCTTCACCATCATTCTCCCTCTGGGAGAGTCGAGCCTCAGGCGAGGAGAGGGCAAGCAGCGCATTCCCGTACTCGCAAACTCAGCGTTGTCTAGCTTTGCAGCCAAGATGGCAGGCTACCCGATGGCGGAAGCGTGACGGAGGTTGCTGCGGTGACGCCGTCGTGAGCCAAAATTTCCGTGAGTGCCGCGTCAGGCGGTGCAGCATCAAGATTCAGAACACCAAGTGCCGTTCCGCCGGCTTGATCCGTTGCGCGACCGACGCTCATTTGGGCAATGTTCACATCGTGGCCGCCAAAGGTCGTTCCAATCTTGCCAATGATGCCAGGTACATCGCGGTGTTCGAAGACTAGCAACTGACCGTCTAGGTAGGCCTCTAAACGGAAGTCGTTGAGGCGAACCAGACGAGGCATCTCGCTTCCGAAAAGCGTTCCGCTGGCGGTTGTGGATTGTTTGTCCGAGGTAACGTTTGCTGTGATCGAGGAAGCAAAGGCTCCCGGGCCGGCCGTAGCTTCGCTGACCAATTCAATACCACGTTCGCGAAGCATGACTTCGGCATTGATGATGTTCAGGGCGTCATCGAATGCGTTTTCTAGTAGGCCAACGCAGAAGGCTGCGGACAGGAGTTTTGTGTCTCGGTCGGCAATCTCGCCACGGTAGGTGAGTTTGCAAGATTTGACGGCGCCTTCATTCCACTGAGCTTGAAGGAGTCCCAGTCGATAGGCGACGTTCAGGTAGCCGCGTAGGGAATCCAGCGTCTTCGGGTCGATGGCCGCGACGTTGACGGAGTGACGAATCTCACCGGTCGTCAAGAAGTTAATCATCAACTCGCAAGCTTCCAATGCGACGTTGGTTTGAGCTTCTTCTGTGCTGGCTCCCAGGTGAGGCGTGCAGACGACGTTGTCCATGCCGAACAGAGGGCTCTCTTTGCACGGCTCGTTTTCGTAGACGTCCAAGGCGACGCCGCCGATCTTGCCACTCTTCAGGCCCTCGATCAGTGCCGCCTCGTTGTAGATGCCTCCACGGGCACAGTTAATTAACCGAGCGCCGGGTTTGAGCGTCTCGATTGCGGCGGCGTCAATCATGTTGCGTGTCGCATCGTTCAACGGTGTGTGGACCGTCAGGTAATCGATTCGAGGCAACATGTCCGTGACGTTTTCGACGAGTTCGATGTTGTATTGTTGAGCTCGTTCGGGAGTCATGAACGGATCGAAGCCAATGACTCGCATTTTGAAAGCACTGGCGCGACTGGCGACCTCCAAGCCAATTCGGCCCAAGCCCACGATACCGATGGTTTTGTCCGCCAGTTGGGCTCCCATGTAGAGCTTTCGGTCCCAGCGACCTTCCACCAAACTCTGGTTGGCAGGAGCCACGTTACGCGAAAGGGCCATCATCAGAGCAAACGCATGTTCGGCAGTACTGAGCGTGTTGCCGGTGGGCGTGTTCATCACGACGATGCCTTGTCGTGTGGCGGCTGGCTTGTCGATATTGTCGGTACCAACCCCAGCGCGGACGATCGCCTTCAGCCGCGTGTTGCCTTCGAGGGACTCCGGAGTGATTTTGACCCCGCTGCGGCAGATGGCTCCGTCGTATTCCGCAAGGGCTGATTTGAGCTCGTCGCCGGCTAGTTTCAGTTTGATGTCGTATTCGATGCCGGGAGCATCATCCAACATCTTGAGGCCTTCGGCGGCAATATCATCGAGCACTATGACGCGTGCCATGTTTGTTCTCACTTAGGTGATTGGGCCAACGTTGGGTTGGCTGAGAAGATTTCGTAGACGTGCGCGACTGTCGCTGCCTAGCTGTTTTGTTGTTGAAAGTCGACCATAAAGTCACGCAACGCCTGCACGCCTTCCATTGGCATCGCGTTGTAGATCGAAGCGCGAATGCCGCCAACGCTGCGGTGACCTTTCAGGTTGCATAGATCGCGCTTCGCAGCTTCCTCGACGAATTTCGCTTGCAGGTCGTCGTTTGGCAACGTGAAGGTCACGTTCATGATCGATCGGCTGTCCGTTTGCGCGTGTCCTGAGTAGAAGTCACCGGAGTCGATCACGTCGTACAAGAGGCCCGACTTTTCACGGTTTCGTGCTTCGATCGCCGACAGCCCGCCTTCGCCTTGCAGCCACTTGGCAACCAGTCCCACCACGTAGATTCCAAACGTTGGGGGTGTGTTAAACATCGACCCGTTATCGGCATGCTGTTTGTAGCTGCAGTAGCCAGGCAGGTCGGCGGCGCCTTGTTCAATGAGGTCCTTCCGCATGATGACCACTGTCACACCGGACGGCCCAGCGTTCTTCTGGGCACACGCGTACAACATGCCGTACTTTTCGATTGGCAATTGGCGACACATGAAGTCCGATGATGCGTCGCAGATTAGCGGGACATCGCCAACTTCGGGTTCATCTAAGAACTGTACGCCTTGGATGGTTTCGTTCGAGCAGTAGTAGACGTAGCTAGACTGGGGGCTAAGTGAGAGCTGGTCTGTCGTTGGGCGTCGATCGAAGTTTTGCTCGCCGCCGTCCCAAGCAATGTTGACGGTGCCTTCTTTCTTCGCCTCGTCGACAGCTTTCTTCCCCCACGATCCCGTGACGATGTAATCGGCACTGGGTTTCCCACGTAATAGGTTCATAGGGATCATCGAAAACTGCAGACGAGATCCGCCCTGAAGGAAAAGGATCTCGTGCGTATCCGGTACGTTCAGCAGTTGTGCGATGCGGCTGCTGGCGTCTTCGAGAATCGCCTTAAACTGGGCACTGCGATGGCTAATTTCGAGAACGGAGGCTCCCGCGTCATCGTATGAGAGCATCTCGTCACGGATTTGCTCTAGCACTGGTACAGGCAGTACGGCCGGCCCTGCGGAGAAGTTATAGACTCGTTGTGGCGTTGTGCTCACCATCGTTGATCTCGCTTAGATCCTGTCGTTTGCTCTTCCGGGCAGATAGAGTGGGCGACCGGGAAAAACCATAGATTTTAGGTCGGGCGCACGGTTCTGTGTAGGGCCGGAAGAATCAGAGGTGCGGCCTCAAAACTGCCCTGGAATACGCGACTTACGTCACTGGGAGCTCAGAATGCACGCCTAGCAAACTGTTCGACACAGAATCGGCCGCGTCGTTCGCAATGTTCAGAGAAAAATGCGAAGAATGGGACCGAGGCACGGGCTGGCGCAAGAACGGCCGAGTTGGCTGCTGTACGGCTCTGCTGAAGAGGTCCGGTGAGAGCTGTAAAGGTCCGCTGACTGAAGGTGGCAGCCGGAACCAAGACCAAAGCGGCTTTACAGGCGACTTCTCGGCACCCAGTCCGAGCTTTGGGTAACGCGTTCGCTTCGGTTTAGCGGCAGGTCTGGGGTGGCGGTGTAGGTGGGCGGCAAGCTCGAACGAGCCGAGCCTAGTCGAGCGGTCGGGTTGCTGCGGGCCTGCGCGAGTCGCTGTTGAAGCGAGGCAATTCGTTGCGGAATCCCGGGATGGTTGCGATTAATGTTGTAAGCGTGCTGGTAGTCCGTCAGGGCCTGAGCAATCCTGCCCTCGCGTTCACGTAGTCGCCCCATAGCCGCCCAAGCTCGGGCACTTGTGGCGTCGATGTCGAGTGCTTGAGCTAGATACTGCCGAGCCGTGTCATCTCGACCGTATTCTTCGTTCAGCCGAGCAAGCTCAACCAGTGGAGCTGACAGAGAAGGGCTCCGTTGTGCCCATCGTTCCAGCAGTGTGAAAGCGCTTTCGCGACGATCGGTATCGACCAACAAGACGGCAAGTGCTCGATGGCAGTCAACGTGATTGCCTTGCAGATCAAGGCAGCGATGGTACAGACTTTCGGCCTGATCTAGCATGTTGGCATCGTTTCCACGGCGTCCCCAATCATGCAACGTCGCAGCCAAGTTGTAGTACGCGTCGGAGTCATTGGGATTCGACGCGATCGCGTTTTGAAACGTATTCAATGCCGACTGGTAGTCGCCTTGTTGGAACTGTCGTACTCCGCGATTGTTGTAAGAAGTCGATGATTGACAGCCAACCGATGTGGTCATTGCCAGGAATAGCAACGAACTGATCAGTGCACCGGTGGTTGAGTAGCGATTCGGCGGAGACACAGTCTGCAATCCTTTGCAAAAACTGATGTAAAATCGGAAAAATAGCTCAAGGAGCGGCGGGAGAATACCGACGACGCCAGATTGATGCAACGGCATTTATGCTAGCTCAAACTATGTGAAGCTGCGAAGTTCATCAGATCCCTCTTCCGCAGTGGACTCGACTACGAGTCCCTCGGGAACGACAACACGGACGCGTAGTGGCTTGGCCCCGAGCGCAACAAAAAACGCAACCTCTATTGATGCTCTAAGCTTCCGGAATTTCCTGTAAGGAGTCACCGCTACAGGCGTCGTTCCGACCATCCACAAGAATGACAGCAGGAGAAAGACAGCATGCCGCTGCGCCGAACGATCCTACTACTAGTCGCTGGAATTCTGTTGGTAGCGGTCGCGTATCGTGCCACACTGCCCAAGCCGGTCCAGGCCCAGAGGCACGGCGGACGCATATCATTCGATCGAAATAGGTTCGACCCGCAACGAGTCCTAGGTGCTCAGCCGCCGATTATCGAACCTCCGTTCGTCGACGCCGACAAGGCAAATGAGCAGATTCACGACAACGACTTGGTGTTGGGCGTGGAGGTCGCCGGAGTGTCTCGTGCGTATCCCATCAACATGCTGACCGGCCCACGTCGCGAGATCTTCAATGACAAACTGGGGGATCACTTCATCGCCGCGACGTGGTGACATCTTTGCCACAACGGCATCGTGTATGCCAGCGAAGTCACCACCAATGCATCATCAAAGCAAAAACTGACACTTTTCGTCTCAGGGAAACTCTGGGGCCACAGTCTTGTGATGGAAGACAAGCAGACGGGCAGCGAGTGGAGTCACATTCTGGGGGAGGCCATGTCCGGCAGGCTGACGGGAACAAAGCTAACCATCGTTCCAAGTGTGATGACGAACTGGAGGCGGTGGAAGGCTCAGCATCCTAAGACGACCGTGACGATGATCGAGCCATCGAGCCGCGGTTTCGAAACGAAAATGCTGACGGACGAAACGGACCGGTTCGGATTTGGACTGGTATACGGTGGAAAGTCGCGTCTTTGGAAGTTCGACGACCTACTACATCAGCCTGTGTTGAATGACGAATTGGGGTCGCTCGCACTGGCTATCTATTTCGATCCTACGACTCAAACTCCAGTTGCGTGGGCGAGGAAAACATCGGCGTCGAAGGGCGATTCTGGCGTCGTCAGGCTGACGTTTCGCGCGACCGAGCAAGGTGTCCAGGATATCGAGACACAGTCGACTTGGGACATGCGAGCCGGTGTGGCTAGTGATGGTCCTTTGGAGGGCACTAGTCTGACGGCAGTGCCGGCGATTGTGACATTTAACCGTGCGTGGCTGCGTTTTCACCCGGAAAGTTCGACTTGGAAGCCGCAAATGACCGGTCCGGCGAACTAGCCAGCAATTTAGAGCCGGCCACAGCGCGTCGCCTCGCTCAAGTGTCAGCTTCATTCGTGTAGCACTTGCTCCGATAGGGCTTTAGCTCAGCCGGATGCGATACCACTCTGCAGGAGGGAGAGTAACCGCTCCAGTCTTTCACTATTGCGCAGGGACGCGTTACACTTCTGCTGACACGCGTTCTGGATCTGAGCCAAGTTGGCGCAGACCAAGAAGTTCTGGGAAGAAATCCCCGATCGAACGCAATGAGTCTGTGTTATAGAAGGACATTAAATGGACGCTGTAAAGCTTTTGGGTGCTCTGCTCGGTAATAACGCCACCGGCGGCAATCTTCTTGGATCGATTCTTGGAGGCGGCGGACGCCAAGCAGCTCCACAACAACAACAAAGTGCTGGCGCGGCCGAATTGTTGAAGGGCATTTTGGGTGCTGCAGGCGGAGCACAGCGATCCGGTGGCGGCGGCGGCCTTGGTGGATTGGGTGGTCTGCTCGGCGGAGTTCTGGGCGGTGGCGGAGCACCATCTGGCGGCGGTGGAGCCAGCAGCAACATTCTTGGCGGCCTTTTGAAGGGCGCAATCGCCAAGCAGATGGGTGGCGGCGGAGGCGGCGCGAGTCCTATGGATCTATTGGGCGGCCTGCTGGGCGGCGGTGGCGGACAGCCCGAGCCGGAACCTCAGGTTAGTCAGCCACAACGTCAAGCTGCTAACGACCAAGCCACAATCTTGATCCGGGCGATGTGCAATGCGGCGAAGTCGGACGGTAGCGTTGATCAGGCCGAGCAACAAGCAATCATTGGCCGTCTCGGCGAATTGGACCAACAAGAAGTTGCGTTCCTGCAGCAAGAACTGTCTTCGCCATTAGACGCTGACGGATTCGCCCGCAGCGTGCCTCGCGAGTTGGCTCCACAAGTTTACGCACTTAGCGTAATGACCGTGAAAGTTGATACGCGTGCGGAAGTGCAGTACCTGACACAACTGGCTCAAGGGCTTGGGTTGGATCAGCAAACTTTGGATGCTATTCATCAGCAAGCTGGCTTGAACTAGGCCTCGCTGCTGAAACTGGCTAAACGATCGAAGGGCGAATGTGGAAACGCATTCGCCTTTTCTATTTTGTTGCTGGTTTGAATTGGCTCAAGTCGTTCGATCGACAAGTGTCGCCTTTCGCTCTGCGAAAGTTCTCACTAACCATCAGGCCGCTGGTGACAGTTGAGCCGCTGATTGGAAGGCGAGACAAAGAGCCAATTGCTGTTAAAGCACGTTCTAGGTGTAGAAGGCACGCGTCAGGTGAAAGAAGACTGGTGCGGCGAAGCAAAGAGAATCGATGCGATCCAGTACTCCAGCGTGACCTCGTACCAGCGTGCCGTAATCCTTGACGCCGCGGTCTCGTTTGATGGCAGACATTGTCATCGTCCCTGCAAATCCCATGACTGCAATGACTGTCGCCATCATGGCGGCTCCGCCGGGGCCGAAAGGTGTTGCCCAGAAAAGCAGTGTTCCCAACATGGCTGTCGAGATAATGCCGCCGGCAAAGCCTTCCCAGGTTCGGTTGGCGTTGATGTCCGGTGCGATAACGTGCTTGCCGATAAAGTTGCCCCACGCGTACTGAAACAGATCACCCATTTGCACCAGCACGACGAAGAAGAAAAGTACCCCGGGGTTGCCGACCCATGGAATGCGGGTGACTCGCGTGGGAGGGCTGGGTGATTGGATCGCAGGAGAATCTAGTTCCGTGGACTCGTCTGCATCGGTTGCGACAGGAACCGTCGTCGATGTTAGCTCCGTCTTTGGGCGCTCGTTGTCCAGTTCGCTGGTCTCAAGGTTGGCTACGACTGGCTCGGTCGCAGGATCTGTCTCGAGCTCATCGGTTACGGTCTCCGCCGTAATGCCCTCCGCCGTAGCGATTTTCTGAGTATCCAGCTCGGCGTCGACCGTGTTGTCCGGCAATCCGCTGGAGTCGGCAGGCGGCTGCACCGAGACCTTCAGTGGCAGGTAGAGCAGGGCGGGGGCGTAGCTCACCGAATACACGCAAATCAGCAAGGCGGCCTGGGTCTTGGCGGCTCGTTCCAGAAAACGCTTTGAATCGCCAGCAATCGCGATCCGCGCCGGGATGAATAGAAAACAGAAGACCGGGACGGCGATAAAGAAGACTTCAAACCAGTCGACATATTTGCCAACACCGTATTGCAGTCGATAGACAAAAAAGTACTGCAGCGGAGCGAAAATGAAGAACACCCAAAACAAAGTCCGGTGATCGCCCATGCGAGTCGGTGTCAGGGTAATGAACTCACGCAGTGCCCAGAACGAAACCAGGAAGAACAGCACGACGGTCGCTGTGTAAGGAAAAAGGATGGATGCCGTCAGAATCGCGCACATCATCCAATATGCGCGGAGCCGATGCGTGAAGGCGCGAATGACCGCGGGATTCCATGTCGATTCCGGCTGGCGACGCAAAAAGTAGCCCACAATCTGGGCAGTGACCAGCGACGCGAGAACAATGACCATCATAATGATGGTCTGGGTCGTCAACGCAGGCTGCGGCGGAGGAGTGATGAAAAATCCCAGCATTTGGTCCGTTCAAGTCGAAGGATGATCCGTGTGGACAATGTCTAGTTCGCACGTCCGAGCGTCTAGCCCCGGCATTGGAAAAATCGAATCAAGTCCGCTTTTCAACGACGAAAGCTGCCGTAGATTGGGTATCCATCACGAACACTGAATCCGCTGCAATTCTAGCGTGCCGGACCTATCGCGTCGAAGTTCCCATGGGCCAGTGACAGTGATTGCCCGATTGTCGTAAAGCCATATCTAAAATTAAGTTAACCGCACCTTGCCTAGCTTTCGTCGCGAAATTGCTGAGCGGTGCTACTT
>CAYQMZ010000153.1:0-1779 GCA_964418725.1 uncultured Pirellulaceae bacterium | reverse complement strand
ACTTCGCGCTGGGTGGATTGTCAGCCCGATACATGTCAGCGCATTTATTTTGCCAATCACACCAGTCACTTGGATGCCTTGGTAGTTTGGGCATCTTTGCCGTTAGATGTGCGACAGGTGACACGTCCCGTCGCAGCGAAGGACTACTGGGATGGCGGTGTCGTACGTAGGTACCTGGCCGGTTGCTTCAACGCTCTGCTGATTGATCGCAAGAAAATCAAGGTTCACAACAGTCCGGTCGACTTTTTGCTGCGTGAGATTGGTGAAAAACACTCGATCATCGTCTTCCCCGAGGGCGGCCGGAACACGTCGGGCGAGCTTTCAAATTTCAAAAGTGGGATCTATCACCTCAGTAAGAAACGCCCCGACCTAGAACTTGTGCCGGTCTATATCGACAATCTGAACCGCGTCTTACCGCGTGGTGAATTCTTGCCGGTTCCGTTGCTGAGCTGCATCACGTTCGGGGCCCCAATCTGGCTGGAGCCAGGCGAAACAAAAAACAGCTTCCTCGCCCGTGCGAAGGAAGCTGTATTGCGATTGCGAGCCGATGACTGAATTACTGTCCTTCAATGAACTTCAGCTGGATGGCTGTGTTCACGAGTGACTTCTGTAATTCCGCCACACCTTCTTCCGTGACGTTTGTCCGCGTGACCTTTAGATCTTTGAGGCTGGTTAGTGGTTTCAGGTGTTCCAGGCCAGCGTCGGTGATCCCGTTGGACCCGATGTGCAAGAAGGCCAGCTTTTGCATAGCTTTCAAGTGAACCAGTCCTTCGTCGCTGAGGTAGCCGATATTGTCGAGGTTCAGCCATTCAAGATTGGTAAGCCCTGCAAGATGTGCCACGCCGTCATCAGTAATCTGCAGGCGGTAGAAGTTCAACTTTTTCAGTTGCTTCATATTCGCCAGGTGTTCTAGGCCCGTGTCATACAAACTGACATTCTCGCTGACATCCAGTTCCTCAAGGTTGGACATTCTGGCGATGTGTTTGGCGCCTTCGTCGGAGACCTGACTTGCAGCAGTACGCAACTTCTTCAGCTTCGGAAAGCTATCCGCGATGACTCGCAAGGAAGCGTCGTTTACGAGCGTATTGCCGATGTAAAGCTCCTCAAGATCTTTCAATCCGCCGAGTTTGCTGAGCCCTTCTTCGCCAGCGGCAAACTTCAGGTAGTCCAGCGATAGAACCTTGAGGTTCGTGAGTTTGCCGAACACTTCCATTGATTTGTCGGTCACGTCCGTTGCGCCAGACTTGCCGGAAAACCGTAGTGCTCGCAAACTCGTTAGGCCTGCCAACGCGGGCATCCCCTCGTTGGTAACCGCACAGTCACGCAGGTCCAAGTTGCGGACAGACTTAAGGCCTGCCAAGGGACTCAAGTCCGTGTCACTGATTTCGACACCACGAAAGTCAGCGCTGGTGACGTTCCCATTACCATCTTTTTTCAGTTGTACGCCCAGAGCTTCCAATGCTTTGACGCTTTCCGCGTCGTCAGCTGGGGCCTTATTGGCTGCTTTGGCCGTTGCCTGAGGCTTTCCGCCATTGTTGATTGGTGTCCGACTGCAACCTATGAGGCCAATGATGGTGACCAACACAGTGAGGGCGATTCTGTTAGCGTTGAAGTTATTCATGCACGCAGTATAGCGGTTCAACGGCGGCAGGGGGTAGTGTTCAGGGTACGCGGATAACGCCGTCTCCATCGTAGATGTTGGTCGCTAAAATGAGCTTTCGGAGTTGGGCTCTCGGGACTAGATTTCCACGCTCGAAGCTCTAGCATGGCTTCTTCCTA
>CAYQMZ010000152.1:0-12278 GCA_964418725.1 uncultured Pirellulaceae bacterium | reverse complement strand
CGACGTCCGTACCACATTTCCAGCACCGGTTCACGGCACCAAACAAGACCTCGCCACATTGTTCGCACTTCCTCTCCATAATTGAGATTATCGCTTGGGAAAGTCTGGAAACAAGGCTGTTGTTCGAGAACCTTGCGGACAAGGCACTGGATATATACTATCCGAAGTTGAAGCAGAACTAGAAAACGAATTGTTTTGCGTCTTCTCCCGGCAATACGGCGGTACTAACAAACGTCTAAACGCACAAGAAGCCATAGACGATCGGACGGTGACAACAGCAACGAAAAAAGCCGAGAGCGAACTCTCGGCTTTTGATTAGGTCGACTTTGCAGCAACAATTCAGAATGAGGGACGATCCTCTTCCAACCGCTTTAGCTGCAACATAGCTTCATTCACCACCGAATTCGGCTCTGAGTCCAACTCACCACTGCGACTCATTTCTCTCACCATGGCCTCGAGCGGTTCCTTGTTCGCTCGATACAGACTTCGCGGATTTTGAAGCGAGAACTTCTTCCGCATCGACCGCAACTCAGAACGACGCCGAGCCAAGTTGCGTTTGTCCAAGCGAACCAGCTTGTCTCGGAACTCTTCGTTGGAAAGTGCAGGGTCAACAATTCGTTCGCGATGTCGAACAATACTCGTCTCTTCAGCCACCTTCTCGGCTTCAGAGAGTTGTTTAACGGTTCGCGGCCAGAAGTAGGCACTGCCTGCTGCTACCAAAATCAGTAGCAGCAAGGCGACGCCAGGAAGAATTGAGCGTTTCCGCGTATTCGTTTTTTCATTCATGACGATCTATCTTTCGATGGATGCCAACAGGTTTCGATCTAAATGTTCACACGTTGCGTGTGAGCTGACGTCAATCTATTGAGTGACGATTGTTGGCAAGTTGTTGGCGATAGTCTCGAAGACCTCCACCAATTCATCGCCGTCAGCCGCATGAAAGTGTGCTCCACCGCCGATGTTGGCGACGGTCCGCATACGCTGAATGTCAGCTCCACTTCCAAACGTTACCGTATGAATTGTGACATCGTGTTGATTTACAACGGTTTGAGCCACAGTTTCTGGGTCAATTCCATTATTGTGGATGCCGTCGGTCATCACGATGATCGTCTTGGCAGCGAATGGACGTGCCAAAGCACTGATGAGTGACGGGAATGCTTCCTCCAGTCCTTCACCAATCGCGGTTGCTCCACTTGGATACTTGGTGTTCAGCTCCTGCAGAATCTTGGAGTAATCAGATTCCAACTGCCAATCCAACGTTGCCGAACTGGAGTAGGTCGCCAAAGAAACTAATTCACTCTGATCCGTTCCTTCCAAAACGTTCAAGAACACTGCAACGGCTTCCTTGAGGTTTTCCCAGGGTGTTCCGGGAGGCTCGCCAAGTTCGTATTCATCTTCCCAAAGCCAGTCTTGATAGGTCCTGGAGTTTTGCCCGTAGCTGTAGTAGTAGCGACCACGGCGTTTGTACAGAATTCCTTCCTGCACACCCTTGTTGAGGTTCGTAGTGCTCCAAGGATTAATGTGTGACGGCCAGTTGTAGTCAGCCCAGTCCATCGACCCCGATCGATCCAAAACCAACGCGATATCTCGGTCGACCTGCATCGCTACCGATTGATAGCCGACGTCGAAGTCTTGCGTGGACGAAAGGTTCGGGAAGATCAGCGGCACTTTACTGATCGCAGCGGACACGCGAACCGAGTTGGCAGAATCGCGCCCCGATGCGATCTTCCACGTTTGCTTCTTAATGAAGCCAAACCGGTCCGTATTCGCAGCATCAGCACTGTCACCGAACTCGATTTGATTGTGGCTGTCGCTGAGACTTAGTCGGAGCGTTTCACCCGCAACCGTGTTCAACGCTGCCGTCGACTGTGCGGCGACTTTTGCGTCTTCAACGTCCTGGTAAAAGCTCATCGCTCGACCACCAGACCTCGCGGCCGCATCAGTGGCAACCATCAACTCAGCACGTGTGAGCTGCATATATCCCAAGTTAATAGCCATCGCACCGACGATGACCAAAGTTGAGATTAGAATGGCCATCAGTGCTGCAACGGCACCGCGGCGATTTCTTCGATTAGTTCGCAAGGTAAAGTCTCTCATCAAGGGTGGTGATAGTCGGAGGTGATTTGGTTTCGCTCGACCGGTCTACTCAGGTAGCCAAATTCACCGGTCGGCATTCGCGTCGATTAATAGCCGCTGGGGTCAAAGTACCCGTCGTACCGCTCGGTTCTCATCGAAGCATTCGCAATGATCATCTTGTCGTTCGGGATAAACCCAGTAATGAGCACCGCGTTCTCGTTCATTGGAATTCGGATCTGAACGTGAACCTCGGATGTGTCCTCATCGATGGGATTGTCATCGTTGATGATGATTTGGGCTCCCTTCGTTCCGACCATCGCCAGCAAGTCTTCCGCATGAGCCTTGGCTTCAGAGTCCGAAGCACCAGGGACCATTGAGTTCCTTGCGGTGAGGTAGGCCGCATCCTGCGCCATGTTTCTCATCACGTGCAGTCGAGAGAATTCGAAGGCCGCAAAGACACAAGCAAATAGGACTTGTGCGACAATCGCAAATTCAACCGCTGTAGCTCCGCGTCGCTGAGATCCGTGTTTCGCTCTTCGCATGATGTAGCTCCTGAGGTGGCTCTTACTTAGTTCGCAAATTCTTTTCGCAGCGTCACATTGGCACTGATGTTCTGATCCGTGATGTAGTTGCCCGTGATGCTGTTGTTCGCAAGCGGCACCGTGACGGTAATCGTCACGTGTTCCATGGTCGCCGCGTTGTTGAATCCAGGGTTGCTGATTTGGACGACGTTGCCGTCATATTGAATGCCGCGTTCATCGAGCAAGTGCTTGATGTAGTCGGTGACCACTGCGTCCGTCGAGCCACGCTGCACACCGACGCGACCACCTTCGTAGGCCGCAACCGTTACCTGTTCCTTCAAATAGAGTGCAGAACAGATTTCATTCATGCCCACGATCAGCATGATCAAAATCGGCAGGCAAACTGCGAATTCGACTGCAGCCACACCTTTTCTGGTTCTTCGTTTTTGCATGAGTTGATCTTCAGATACTTGGAGTTCATTACCATAAGAACCATACGTCAAAAGGCTGTTGATGTCCGATAGATTCGCCGCGTTGACGGTGGTCGTCACGCAACGTGCGGAGAGAAGTGAAGCCCAACTTGAAAACCATGTAGCGTGCGCACCACATCGCGCAGCAGCGTGTTTTCAAAAGTCCACACGGGCTTCAGAATCGCGGTCGAAACAGCAGGAAGTGACCGCAATTTTTGAAAAAGGCCAAGCGTTCAAGCGTTGCTTGGCCCAACTTGGGGGGAGTCGCTCAGCGTTGCTTTCGTCGCTACTTCTTCAGCTTGTCAGCAAACACGGCTTCAAGCTTCTCAACCTTAGGTCGTATCACGTAGCCGCAATATCCGTGGTTGGGATTGCTGTTATAGAAATCCTGATGCGCGGCCTTCGCAGGAAAGAACTGGCTCGCTTCTGTGATTTCCGTGACAATCGGATTGTCAAACACACCCGCAGCATCCAACTTCGCCTTATAAGCTTCGGCTAGGCGTTTTTGCTCTTCCGAGTGATAGAACACGGCACTGCGATACTGGGTTCCGGAATCAGCGCCTTGGCGGTTCAGTGTCGTTGGATCGTGCGTCTTCCAAAATACTTCTAGCAGCGTTTCATAGTCGACCTTCGCTGGGTCGTACTGGAAATGCACACATTCAGCATGCCCCGTAGTGCCGGTACAGATGTCTTCGTACGTCGGATTCGGGTGCTGTCCACCCATCGCCCCGGACACGACGTTTTCGACTCCCTCGATACGTTGAAAGACAGCCTCGGTACACCAGTAACACCCCGATGCGAACGTTGCGAGATTGGCCGAAGATTCCTGCATGGTTGTCTCTCTGTCGATTGGATTTGAACCAGTTCCGGGCGTCATGGGTGCGTCGAGCAAAATGCCAGAAGAGGCATCCACTACATGATTAGCAATTGGCCGCCAGACGACAACTAGCGGATCCGTTCGAACGACCATGCAACTGGAGAGCACCGATACATCGGGTAATAGCGACTATGCGGATTCGCCGTCTCAAGGGGTTTTGAGGAACCAGCCAAGGTCATGGCGTAAGCATTATTGAACGAATCCGGAGGAATACCCTCGTTGATCTGCAAATTGCGTCCCATGTTTGTCTGTCCACCCTTTCCACAGACAGTGCTGCGCTATGACGACAATCAATACCGTTGCCGATTCCAAGATCGACCCGAACCGTAAGACAACCACGATTGGCCCATACACCATCCGTGAGTTGCTAGGGCACGGTCCCATGGGCATGACGTACGTCGCGACACACAACACCAAGAAATGTCGAGTCGCGCTTCGTGTCCTTCCGCCGTTAGAGCACCAAGATCGACGCATGATCGCTCGGTTCGCTCAGGACGTGAAAACCGCTTCCGACTTGAAGCATCCAAACGTTGTCCGAGCTACCGACGCAGGGCAAGAAGACGGCACACACTACATCGCGATGGAAATCGTCGACGGCAGCAGCCTCAAGTCCATCATCGATAAACAAGGCGCGATCCCCGTCGCGTCCGCATGTGAAATCACTCGGCAAACGGCAGCAGGACTTCAAGCACTTCTTGAATGCAAGTTGATGCATCGAGACATTCAGCCCAGCAAGTTGATGCTGACCGAAGGCGGCGTCGTTCGCATCTTGGGAGTCGGCGTGAACAGCCTTCGCCCTGACGACAAACTGAGCACACTGGCCGCAAGCGGCATGCTTGAAGGGACGCCTGACTATTTGGCACCGGAGCTGATTTCCAACCCCGAGGCGGCTGATATCCGAGCCGATATATACAGCTTGGGTTGCACACTCTACGAACTACTCAGCGGGCAGACGCCATTCTCCGGAGACGACTTCGCGACTCCAATGGCCAAGATTGACGGTCATTGCTCAGAGACAGCCAAGCCAATCAGCGAGCTTGTTCCAGACATTTCTCCCGACCTTGCAGCCGTCGTTCATCGCATGATGGCAAAAGATCCGGCACAACGTTTCCAAACCCCAGTCGAAATCGTCGGCGCGATGTGTGCTTGGGCTAATGGTGGTGAATTGCCACAGCTAATGCAGCGTCAGCAATCGACGAACGAGCCAAGAAACGCGGCTACGACGTCTTCGCAGGCCACCGGAGAAACTCAGGCAGACGCTCCCAGCGAAAAGCCATCGGCCCCCTCGAACAAGTTTCCGCTCAGCTGGTTAGTTTCTGTTTTGCTGATCGGACTTGTCGGTGGCCTATCAGCTCTAGGCCTTCAGTCGCTGAAGAACGAGCCTCCGCAAGACGCATTCGCTGCCGCGGCAAAGACGAGTGGTTCCACAGAGCCCAACATCCCCAAGCCGTCAATCCAAAGCGACCGCTACCATACGGAACTAGCTGAACAACTGAGAACACAATATGGCCTTTCGGACGGCGAGTGGGTACTGACGCCAACCGAACTCGGCAACACTAGTCGAGCCGTCGTGTACGGTCACAAGATGGCGCAAGCCGTTGTTTCAGGTCAGCCGTTCGCGAACGTCGTTCAATTGAAAGTCGTGAAAGCGAGCAAGCAGCCTTGGGACGCCGCATACTTCTTCCCCGACATTACGTCGATTGAACCAGGCGACAACGTGCTGATGGTCGTTTGGATGCGAACCGCCTACCCACAAGTCGGCAGCGTTAACCTGTTCGTGGAAGATCCAACGAACTACAAAAAAGAGGTTTACCAAAAACTTCAGCCAACACGCGAATGGCAACAGTACTTGGTACCCTTCGAAGCCGGGGCAGCCTCAACTCGCAGCATCGGGTTCCACCTAGCAGAACAACGTCAACTGCTTGAATTCGGCGGGCTTGCATTAGTCAACTACAAGAAGTCCGTTCCACTAAGCAGCCTACCCAAGAATCTGCACGAGCGAAGTGTTCGCCGGGTTCAGCGTAACGCTCACTAAGAGCACTTCAACCACCGAACGTTCAAGCATAGCCCGACCACTTCCGCGAAACGCCGTAGCGGAAGTCGTCGCGGCTTTCGCTTTTTAGGTTCGCTTCAGTTCGCAACGCTCGCCTGATCTGTCGGCTGAAGCCACTTGGCCGAATGGTCGCCATCTAATCCTCTCAAGTCACCAATCGCAAACGGCCAGATTCTCGCTGGCCATTACGTGCCAATGGTGTGGCTCCACAGCGCGGACCAGTGGCTCCACAGCGAGGACCAGCCCGTTTAACTCGCCGACTAGCATCGCAACCGATCGTTGGCAAGAATCATCGTTCCCGAGCGAATTACTCTACAATTCGGCACTCTAACGATGAAGGGATTTTCATGATCGCATACGTGATTCTGGGCATGATCGCGTTTATTGGTTTGGCTTATGTCGTGCTATACAACGGGCTAGTGAGCCGTCGAAACATGGTTCGCAACGGCTTAAGTACGATCGACGTGATGTTGAAGAAGCGTCACGATCTGATCCCCAATCTGATCACTACAGTCAAAGGCTTTGCGGCGCACGAGAGCGAAATCTTTGAGCGAGTCACGTCCTTACGGAACCAAGCAACGGCTGTGAACGTTACGGATGCAGCGCGTTTCGAAGCTGAGCGTCAACTGACGCCACAAATTGGACGCATCCTCGCAATCGCAGAATCGTACCCGGACCTGAAGTCCAGTGAGCAGTTTCTCAATTTGCAACGCAACCTGACCGAAACAGAAGAGCAACTCTCTGCGTCACGACGCTCTTACAACGCAGCAGTACTGGAATTGAACAACGCTGTCGAGTCGTTTCCCTCCAACATCATTGCCAGCCAGTTTGGCTTTGAATGCGGAGAGTTCTTCGAAGTCGAGTCGGCTGCCCGCGAGGTGGTGAAAGTCGACTTTAACTAGCTGTATCGTCTTGGACCGATTTAGCTAGCCACTGCCGGACGTCTAGGCCCACTCCATCGAGTGGGCTAGGACGCCATCGCGGTAATTCGCTTCGTAGCGAACTTTAGCTTTCCAATCACTTTCCGAGGATGCAGCATGGAGATTGAAAAAGTTGTCACCGCGGTTCGGCCAATCCTCGCGCAAATGGAAACCGACCGCCACAGCCTCAAGAAGTCGCAGCAGTCTTTCTATCTCGCTGCGATCCCGGCCTTTGTCGTCGCGGCGATTGTTGCATTTGCGTTCTTTCCTTTCGGTCTGATCGGACTCGTCCTGGCCGTCATCCTAACCCTGGTAGTCCACGAATATGTCGTTGGAAAACCGAAGCGACGATACCTCGCGGAATATAAGCGAGTCGTCATTGGCGAGATCGTTCGGTTGGTCGATCCGAACCTACGATTCGTTCCGGAATCGGGCGTGACGGAATCCGAGTTCGTCAGAAGCGAGCTATTTTCGACTCGCCCAGACAAATACCATTCCGAGGACCTCGTTGTCGGCGACCATGCAAAGACAAGCATCCGCCTGTCGGAGGTAGTAGCCTGGCAAGAGGAAACAACGACCGACAAGGACGGCAAAGTGCAGTCTCGCTATGACGAGTTCTTTCGCGGGCTAATTTTAATCGCTGACTTTCATAAGCACTTTCAGGGCAGAACGTTTGTCTTTCCCGATACAGCGGAGAATCTGTTCGGCGGCTTCGGACGAGCGATGCAAAAGCTTGGCGGCCGCTCGAGGACGCAGTTGGCTCAAATGGACGACGCCCAGTTCGAGAAAGACTTCGCCGTCTACACGACAGATCAGACCGAGGCACGGTACATCCTGTCGCCATCTATGATGCGACGCCTTGTCGACATTCGAAAGAGACTAGGAAGTCAGATACGCATCGCCTTTAAAGACTCATCAATCTGGCTGGCTATCCCAAGAAAGCGTCCGTTTTTAGAACCCAGCCACCACGTTGCCGCAACCAATACCGATCAAATCCGGCGTCTATTGGAAGAGCTCCTGCCGTTCCTGGACGTGATCGACGAGCTTGATTTGAATACGCGTATCTGGACGAAAGACTAACCTGCCGCATTGGTCCAACTAGCATTCCGCTAGGCAGGTGCGACTTCGACGCCCAGCGAGTTCTGCTCAGTGATGCGCACCAATACCCCTGAGCCAATCGGAACATTGGCACGTGCTGGGACATACATCCCGCCCAGCTTCACGATCCCAAAGGGGTCAATGCTCCCATGTGCCGTGCCTTGTTGTGAACGCGATTCTTCATTCAATTGCTGGTCTTCGGTTTCGTCTGGACGCTTCTTTCTTCTCCTAGAGCAGTCATCACACGCAAAACACGGATCGCAACCCATACAACAGTCGCCGCTCGAACAGCAACCGGGTTCTTGTGTCTCGCAGCAACATCCAAGGTTTGGGCCATCGCAAGTAATGCATTGGGCCACGTCGATGCAATTTCCCACCTCACAGCAGATTTCACCGGGACACACACAGTCACAGTCGCCTCGGCGAGCTTGAGCGGTCATCCATCGGCCACGGTCCCGTCTGGGGCCTGTCGGCGAACGATAACTGACTCGATCAAATGCGGAGCGTGCCAGGAACGAGCAGACGCTCTGATCGTATTTCGTCGTACTGATCCAACCGACCTGCGCTAACGCACGCCTAGCCATATCGTTGGCCACCGCAACGTCCGCGCGCGTCGCCAGTGGATTGTACTGTCCGGTTTTCCGATCTCTTTCAAAGTCGACGGCGCAGTCTGCTGCAATTATTGCCGTTCCAACAGCGTGACCAATCTGCCCCCACTGCTGGTTAGGATCGCTCTCATGGCAAACATGATGAAATGCATCGAACACGGCAGCAAACGCCTGCGCAGTTGGTTCCACGTATTGCTCAAGCGGACAAGGAGTTTTCCTTTGTTCTAAACGTAAATGCTCCTCCACTTTTTCCTCAATAAACTGAGGTAAGCCGGGAGCAAACTCGTCGAGCTTGCGGCGGGCGTTGGAAAAACGATTTCGCAACATTCGTTCTGAAATTCTGGCGAACCACGTCCGGCTATCGCGCACGTCGTCTTCTAATTTGACTGCGGCCAAAACCATCGCGAACGCAGACAGAAAATCTGCCAGCTTTCGATCGATTTGCCAGCGGTTGTTGCGATCTCCACGCAACCGGCAACATGTTGGTGTCTCCGGCGAAGGTGGTCGACAGGCACCCGTTTCGACAGCCAAGTGATAAAGAAATATCGCTTCGTAGCTGTGGAACAGCGAAGAGAGTTGACCAAACTGCTGCCGCTGATGAGCACACATCGCGGCGTACACTCGGCGATATTCCGCTACACGCGCGTCCCCACAACCGGGGCGTAGGAATCCAAACAAGGCACTATCTCAACTTAGGCGATCGGCGGTGAGGACGCGAATAGGCTAACATCGCTTAGGTGGCTCATCTCAAACGCGGTGGCTCAAACGAGGCCGGCAGAGATTTTAGCGAACGCTGCAGGTTCGCCCGACTCCAATTCTCACCGCACGTTTCACTCGAGCCAAACGCGATAGGAACGCTTGCCAGACTCTAGTTGGAAGAGCTCTTGAGACTCCAGATTTCGTTCTTTCGCGATACGTTTTATCTCGGTCAAATCGATGTCTCGTTCTTCGATTTTTGCGAGAACGTGTTTCGGCATGAGGGTTTCGATCCAGCCAATCGTCGCCGCCGGCAGTCGCACGGAAACGACTTCCCTTTCGCCTTCTTGCACTCGAACGCAGAGCTTGTTGCTTTTGGCTTTCATCGTACCTACTTGGTGGGGGGACACGCGGTTTATGCCGTGTTGCGCGGATGTGGCGAGATCCCGCAACCAGTGTGATCTCGCCCACGTTGTGATCGCCCAGCGAACAAAAACCTGACTGGTTTCGTTGTGAGAATGACCGAGTTTTCGGTCCATAAGTAGTGAAAGCACCACGTTTTCGCAAAACACCGGGAATAAACCAAGAACGCGAATTGCTGTGCGAATAGCCAATAGTTAGCCACAGAAAGCTGACCTCCCTTCTTTCTTTTCACGGAACTTTCGTAAGGAGCCTGACATGTTACGACTCGGTCGCATCTTGGGCATCGACGTATCACTGCACTGGACTCTTCTGCTCTTGATTGCCTTCTACGGCATCACGAGCGGAACCGCGGCACTGACCGCGGCAGTCTTCGGCTGCGTCCTGCTGCATGAACTCGGCCATTCCATGGCTGCCCGTCAATTTGGAATCAACACGGACAGCATTGTGCTGTTGCCGATTGGTGGCATTGCCTCATTGGAGCGCATGCCCCGAAACCCGTACCAAGAACTTTGGATCGCAGTCGCCGGACCGTTGGTGAACGTTGTGATTGCTGCAGCACTGTACTTGTGCCTGCCGCTGATCGCCGCCGTCGCGCCTAGTTCCCAGATGTGGTTCGTATATCTAATCGGCGCCAACATCTTCTTGGTCCTTTTCAACATGCTGCCTGCATTCCCGATGGACGGCGGCCGAGTGTTGCGATCGATCCTGGCAATGAACATGTCTTACGTGTCGGCGACTCAGATCGCTGCGAAGGTTGGTCGTATCATGGCCTTCCTACTGGGAGCAGCCGGACTGTTCTACGGGCACATTATGCTGATGCTGGTCGCAGTCTTTGTCTACTTCGCAGGTTCGGCGGAAGCTCGAGCAGTAGTCGCAGAACAAATGCAACGTGATTGGAGAGGTACGTTTGCGAACGCATTCCAGTCACGCCCCGTGTATCGAGCACAACGTCCCGGCGGCGTTAACGGCGATACGCTGCGGGTGATCTGGGACGAGTCACTTGGAAAGTATCGATACGCCTAAGACCAAGAACGCTTCGGGCGAGTCGCAATACGAGGGCGGCAGGGCTCCTGCACATTAGGTGACCTAAGGTCACTGGGTGGTCAGCGCTCTGCCGCTTTTTTCTTGCGCCTTTGGTGACCGTTTGGTTGTCAATCGGCACCGTACGTTCGTCTTCCGATGAGTTTGGGCATCATCTTCCGCGAACTCCTTGGCGGTGATCAACACATTCGCAAGCTAGGTTTTAAATGGAGTTTTTAATCGGAGCTTGCCAATGTGCACCACCTGTCTCAGCATTTCGCCCACCCGCAGTACCCGCCTCACTGATTCGGCACGAGACATCAAGAGAAGTCGTTTCGCTCGCGTCGAAATACTGTTTGGTTTGGGACTTGCCGCGATATTGGCGTGCAACACTGGTTGCGACCGAATTCAGTCAGTCGCCCACGCGGCGGTATCAAAGTCAACCGCGCTGGCTCCGGCGTCCGCGGAGGAACTGATTGAAGAAATGGAAGACTCGGAAAACGAACTCGACAAGCTCTACAAAAACATCGGTCGAGTAAACAGCGATGAGACGCTCGAGTTAGCCGTTGCCGTGATCAATCACGTTCGAGGTGCCTACGCCCAACTGGGCCTTGCCGAGCATGTCTCGACCGAGCAAGAGCGAGCATCGCAAATGATCAGCTTGCGAAGCCACTACTTGGCTTCGCAGATGCTTCCGCAGCTACGCGAGTCGGTCGTTACGCAGGCGGAACAAGTCATCGCATTACGTCCTGAATCCAAAGACGCCGAGCTCGCCACGATCCTGAAGTTCTGTGCGAATCTAGATTCTGAGGAAGAAGTGAAACCGCAGACGCTGCAAACTCTGAATTCAGTATCGCAGTCGTTTGATAGCCCACGTCACGGCGTTGTTTTGTTTTCAGCGGTAGCCCATGAGTACTGGAAGAACGAACAACCCGAGTCAGCGGAAAAGGTACTGAAGGCTGGCATCAAGACGTTCGAGCATCGACAAGAGAAGATCACGCTGGTCCATCAGATGATCGAACAAGGTCATCGCGATCCACCGAATACAGGCCGCATCTGCCAAGACGCATTCAAGCGATCAGAAAACGCGCTTGCCAGCGCCTATTCGGGCGGGCAAACGCGGACCGTGAAGTTCCGTTCCTGACGACCTCGTTAAGGGCTTCGGTCGAAGCCAACCAACTCAAAAACTATGCGAGCGGCGGATTCTTCCCCCCGTATTGGATTCGCCAGGAATCCTTCGGAACAAAGGAATTCTGGCGAATTCCACTACGGTAAATCCTCAACTGCCACACTCCTTAGCTACTCTCGCGTGCGAAAGCGTATCGACGGACTCCAGCAACCGTTAACAGTGGAATGCACAGCATTAAAAACGCGGACGGCTCAGGAACGGCGGTCGCCGAAAACGTATCGATCGCAATTACGTAGGGCGGATTCATCGCAGGACCGGCGTTATCAAATTCAATCTTTCCAATTGCATCCCCTAACGAAGTACTAGAAAAGACGAACGGAGTTGCCC
>CAYQMZ010000151.1:10537-12295 GCA_964418725.1 uncultured Pirellulaceae bacterium | reverse complement strand
AAAAGCTCATCCGCCATACGGAACACCTGAGCTTCCTTGCTGCCGGCTGTAGTTGGTTGTGTTGGTTGAGGCTGCTGGGGTTGTTGGACCAATTCCATTTTGGCTCCTTCCATCTTTCGAAAACGAGTTTGGTAGTGAAGTGAAGATCAGTTCATGGCCACCGGGAGGAACTATCCGTGAATTGTTGCATCCGCGTCAAGGGCATCACGGAAGTGATAGCTGTGCAAGCACTTACGACGACGCTGCAAGCGATGCACTGACAGCAGGCAGCCCTGCCTTAAATCGTGCATCGGGTTGGTTGCACAAAAAGTAGGCACTGCCCCTTCCGCCCTTCACCCTTAGTGTCCGAGCAAAAAACTGGAAATAGTAAGCTGGGAAAAGAAATAGTTTGCTGAGGGCGGTCGGCGGCCGAGTTTCGAGCCATTTCGCGGCTACTCTTCCAATGAACTTCGAATCAGAGTTCGTTCGGAGACGGTTCGGTCCCGGTTCAGTCATGCTCCGGCAGCTGGCGAACGGATGATCGTCGTTCGGCGGAAGTCTGTACGCTCGACGGCTGCTAGCGGTCTGCTGGCTACTTTCACCGCTAGCAGGATTCAGCGGCAAATTCAGTTCAATGCGGAAAATTCTTAATCCCGCGTCGATTGCCATTTCGCTCATGGCTCATCTTCGAGTACAAGACTCGCCCGTTCCTTTCTTGGCAGGCCGAATACCTGAAGAAATATGGATTTGCCAAAGCTGCTCGACCTATATCGCACGATGCTGACCGCGCGTCAGATCGACCTAGCTGAAAGTCAGCTTAGCCAACGTGGCGAGGCTTTCTTTCACCTTTCGGGCGCTGGGCACGAAGCTACCGCGGTGCTGGCTGAGCATCTCACGCCTGATGATTGGCTTCATTGCCATTACCGATCCCGAGCACTACTGCTTGCCAGAGGCGTTTCCATTCGGAAATTCTTTGACAACACGCTGTGCAAAGACGCTTCGACTTCTCGAGGCCGTCGCATGGGGGCGTTCTTTAACGATCCCAAGCTGAAGATCCTGAGCATGGTGACGCCGGTTGGTAACAATGCGCTGCAAGCCGTTGGTATCGCTGCGACCGTGCGCGATCGTAAGAGTGCGCCGGTTGTACTGTGCGGGTTAGGCGACGGAACGACTCAGCAGGGTGAATTCCTGGAGGCAGTCGGACAAGCTTCACGCGATGAACTGCCCGTTTTGTTCCTGGTCGAAGACAACGGCTTGGCAATTTCGACGCGCACTCGCGACAAGACATTTTTTGCTGACGCAACGGAAGGCGACCGATTTCACGGCGTTCCCATCCGTTTTGTCGATGGCCAAAACGTAGTCACGGCTAGCGAAGCGCTGGGTGAAGTCGTAGAAGAAATGCGACGCACTCGTCAGCCTGCGATTGTGATTTTCAAGGTCGAACGGCTGTTCAGCCACACTAACGCGGACGACCAAAGTATCTACCGAACACGTGCGGAAATTGCCAACGCGTACGAGTCGAAAGATCCGTTGGCTCATTGCCGGGCGATGCTTCTTCTGAAGGGAGCGACCGAAGGCCAACTAGATGAGCTAGAAGCAGAAGTGGAACGCGAGGTTGCTGCCGCTGAGCATGCAGCTCTTGATGGCGTTGAGCCTCAACCCGAACATGACGCAAAGCTCGGCATTTCTGTCGAGTTGAGTCACCCATCTCGCGAGTTTCGCGGCGAGGTACTGATGCCCAGTGGTTTGTCGGCACTTGCTCAACTTGGGTTAGAGCAA
>CAYQMZ010000151.1:0-10527 GCA_964418725.1 uncultured Pirellulaceae bacterium | reverse complement strand
TGAGCCTCAACCCGAACATGACGCAAAGCTCGGTATTCCGGTCGAATTAACGCATCCATCGCGCGAATTCCGGGGCGAGGGTGACCCCACGCTGACAATGCGTGATGCGATTCGAGACGTGCTGCGTCATCATTTGCAAATCGATTCACGGGTTTGCCTCTTCGGCGAAGACATTGAAGATCCAAAAGGGGATGTATTTGGAGTTACGCGTGGACTCAGTACAGAGTTCGGGGAACGCGTCAAAAACTCACCTCTTTCCGAATCCATCATTGTTGGTACTTCGGTTGGGCGGGCTTTGGCGGGTGATCGGCCTGTAGCAATGATTCAGTTTGCCGATTTCCTTCCGCTAGCGTTCAATCAGATTGCCTCCGAGCTGGCAACGTTGTACTGGCGTACGGGTGGCAAGTGGAATGCACCTGTCGTCATCATGGCGGCATGCGGCGGATACCGACCTGGCCTCGGACCGTATCATGCTCAAACCATGGAAGGCCTGTTCGCGCACACACCTGGCATCGATGTGATGATGCCTTCGACGGCCGCCGATGCAGCCGGGATGTTGAACGCTGCATTCGCATCGCAACGGCCAACACTGTTTTTGTACCCCAAGGCACGTTTGAACGATCCGCAAGACAAAGTGTCTCCGGACATTCACCGCCAATTGGTACCGATCGGACCTTCGCGGCGTCTGCGAGCTGGTCGTGATCTAACCCTGGTAGGCTGGGGCAACACGGTACAACTGTGTTCACAAGTGTCCTCGACACTTGAACAGGTGGGAGTCGAAGCCGAAGTCATCGACCTACGTTCGCTCTCGCCTTGGGATGAACGCACCGTGTTGGCGTCCGTAGAAAAGACAGCCCACTTGGTCGTCGTTCACGAAGACAACCACAGCTGTGGTATGGGAGCCGAAATTCTCGCGACGGTTGCGGAAAAGGCTCGAGTTCCCGTGGCGATGCGACGTGTAACTCGTGCTGACACGTACGTGCCGTGCAACTTCTCAAGTCAAATCGAAGTGCTTCCGTCGTACCGTCGATTGATGACGACGGTGGCTGACATGCTCGATCTAGAGCTATCGTGGATTATGCCTCAGGAAGAAGAGGCTGGATTCACCATGATCGAAGCAATTGGTTCTGCACCGTCGGACGAGTCGGTGACGATCGTCGACATGCTTGCAAAACCTGGCGAACAAATCCAACGCGGCGACGCCTTGGCGGAAGTAGAAGCCACCAAGAGCGTATTCGAAATCACATCTACGGTAACCGGTCAGATCGAAGAAGTCTTTGTCTCGGAAGGCGAAGAGGTGGCGGTCGGTCAGCCATTGATGCGAATCAAGACCGCCGAAGAATCGCGTCGGCCGAAACCGATCACTCAAGAACGACCGGGGAAAGCCGAGCTGAGTCGACGATCGACGCCTGGGCGACTTCAGCTGCCGCCGCTGCAGCAGGAACCGCGGACGTTCGACGTCGGCATGTCGTTCATTTCGACGGTTACCGGCAGTCGAGTCGTTGGGAATAGCGAGATCATTCCAAAGACGTCGGACTACAAGCCAGAAGACATCCTGCGCCGGACGGGTATCGAACAAAGACGCTGGATCGCTGGCGATGAAGACGCCATCAGCCTGGCAGTTCGTGCGTGCAATGAAACGCTGGATCGCGAGAACCTGATCCTGGACGACATTGATATGATCGTCTGCAGTACGACCAGTCCGTTATCCGTCACGCCGTCCATGGCTTGCCGTGTATTGAATGGCCTCGCGGGTGGCCAAAACGAACAAATGATGCAGGCGTTTGATATCAACGCCGCATGCTCCGGCTATCTCTATGCTTTGCAGTCGGGCTTTGACTACTTGCAAAGCCGACCGAACAGTCGCGTGCTTGTCGTGACAACGGAAGTCTTGTCGCCGCTGTTGAATCGCGACGACTTTGATACCGCAATCTTATTTGGTGACGCGGCGTCGGCGACGGTGCTGTACGGCGAAGCTCACTTTGATCGAGCGACTGCCAAGCTTCATCGCCCCGAACTTTCCGCAAAAGGCGATATCGGCGGAGTGCTCTCTGTGCCGCTGCTGCACGATGGCTTCATCGAAATGCGTGGTCAAAAAGTGTTTAGCGAAGCGGTTCGCACGATGATTGCCAGCCTAAGTCGTGTTTGCCAAAGCGAGGGACACGGTGTTGAGCAGTTGAACTTGATCGTGCCGCACCAAGCGAATCAACGCATCATTGATGCGATTCAAAACTTTGCTTGCAAGAAGTGCTGCCGACAGCACAGGCTGGCGAGCGACTGGGACTGTGCGCATTCGGAGGTGGTTTCACCTTCGGCGCTGGGATCCTAGAAATGAACTAGCCAGTCGAGAACAGCGAGCGGATTCAAACGCTCGCAATGCGACTGCGGCTATGCCGTCGACGCGACGCGCGAAAGATACTCGAGAATACGAGTCGCGCTATTCCGAAGGTCAAACTGTTCGATAGCAGTCTGCCTTGCCGCGGAACTCATCTCGGATCGCAGCGACTCATCCGCCAATATTTCGGCGAGAGCACGCTCTAGAGGTGCGACTTGCTCTGGAGCCACTAGCCGTGCGCCTCGAGAGTCGCCAATTGCCGCCGGCAAGCCGCCAACGGTCGTACAAACAACGGGTAGTCCGCAAGCCATCGCTTCCATCACTGCGTTCGGCATGCCCTCATTGTAACTTGGCAGCACAAACAAATCGGCGGCTTGCATGTAATCCCGCACGGCAGACGGCGCGATCAATCCGGGGAAGTGGATCGCAGAACTGGCGGTCGACGCCTCTGCGTTTCTTTTGATTTCGTTTTCATCAACGCCGGAACCGCAAATCACCAAGTTCGCGTTCGGGACCTGTGTGATTACTTTCTCGAAGGCGGTAATCAGTTCCATCAGCCCCTTCTCCCTGCGAAGGTAGCCGACATAGAGCAAAAGTGGCCCTGCGTTTGGAAGCTTTAGCGAACTTCGCAACTGCGTCTTATCGCCCGCTAACGGCGCAAAGCGATCGACGTCGACCACGCCGTAGACGCACAACGTTTCCAAGTGCGGAGGACTAGGGCGATGGATTTGTATTTCGTCTTTAAGGCTTTGTCCGCACGACAAGGTGCCGCTGAGCTCGCCAAGAATGTGACGATAGTGCTTCTTGAGAGAGGCTGATTGTTTCGCGATGACGTTCACATCGGTACCAATTGCAAGATTGGCAGCCGGCACCTGCAACTGCTTCGCCAGTCGATTCCCGGCGTCTCCGCCAAGGATCATTTGCGTCGAATAGATCACGTCGAACGGCTTTGCGGCGTGCAGTTGCCGGGCAGTTTCCCTTATGGCTCGATACGCGAAAAGTCCCGCCCAACGCCAGAACCATTTCCCCGGAAGCGACATGAAGGGAATCGAGATCGAGGTAACACCATCGTATTCGACGAGCGGTGCAATGTTGTCGGCCGTGTTCGCTCGGGCAACGGTCCGCAGCACCTTGGGAACTCGCGGTCGAGGCACAAGCACGGTGATGTCTGCACCGGCTTCGGCCATTCCCTGTAGCTGCCGAGCAACAAAGATCCCGTACCGAGGTTCGTCGGTGTGCGGGAACAGATGAGAGAGGGCTAAGATTCGCAACGCAGCGGCCTCAGAATTTCGAACTTAGCCGGTCGAGCCCTACGGCTTCGAGACGATCATCAGGAACTTGCCCGACTTGGTCAACAGCGGAGCGTCTGCGTATTCAACGGTGATGGTCATCTTGGACTCGTCACCGATTTTCTTGCGAAACTCTTTGATGGCCCGGGCCTCGTCCTCTGGGCAAAAGCCTTCGTCTTGCACAATGCGCAACGTCATTTTGCCACGCTCCGATTGGACGGCTTGGCAATACTTCATGTTGTTACACTTCTTCGCCATCACGCTGATGTTCGAAATCTTCCGGCCATCGCGGGTTTCCAGAAAGTGTGCGGTCCGCCCGTTGATGCGTTCGATGACTCGGCCCGGTTTGCCCAGCGGACACGTCGCATCGGGATCAATCAGTGCCGTGTCTCCAACCTGATAGCGGATCAGCGGCCAGGCTTTGTTGACGATCGATGTGCAAATCAACTCGTGTACGGGAAGCCCGTCTTCCTCGTCGCCAGTTGGAACAAATTCGATGTAAGAAAAAGAGATATTCTCGTGTAGCTTTCCACACTCGCACTGAAAGATCAAACCGCCCAACTCGGCCTGTCCGTACTCATCCCACAGCCTAGTTTGCAACACGGATTCGATTTTCTCTCGGTACGAATCCAGGCATTGCTCAGAGCTTGTGATGACTGCTTTGGGAGGCGAATCTAGAGTCAGATTTTCACGCTCCATAAACTCTGCGAGGGTATAGATGGCCGAAGGATAGCCATAGAAGTAGTCGGGCTTGAATCTGTTTAGGTCTGCCACGTAGTGCGGCAGCGATTGATCGTTCATGTGGAAGATCGAATACAGCCGCTGTTTCGCGGCGTAGTTCATTCGCCAGAACGGTGGTCGCGAACGCGAGGGTTCAACGATTTCCAAGCCAGTGAAGTTGGCATACTTCATGCCTCGCTTCAGTCCCGGCCGACACTGTGCCCAACGAACTGCATGGTGCCGGATGATTGCTTCTCGGTCCGAGTACAGCGTTAGCGGCTTGCCGGTACTTCCACTGGTTGGAAACGATTCGTACTCAGACTCGTCAAATTGTTCGCTTAGTAGATTCGTGCCCGCGCTGCGGATGTCGTCTTTCGTTACATAAGGCAGCTTTTGCAGATCATCAGGTGTCGCAATATCCGTCCACGTGATGCCGAGTTCTTTGGCTCGCTCGCGATAGAAGGGGACGGTCTCGAAAGCATGCTTCAGTGTTTCGCGTACAGCCTCCCACTGAAATGCTCGTAGCTTTTCCTCGCTCCACGACAAGTGATCTTGGTAGGTTTCGAACCACTGTTTGTATTTGGGATGGCCATATCGGTAGCGGAGCTTTTGGTAGCCGTATACCGAAGCCATGAAGTCCTGCACGAACTTCGGGCTCTTCGAATAGATCTTTCGAATTAGCTTGGTTTCGGCCATTGCTTAGAATTGTGAGAAGTTGACCAGCGAGATTTTGGATTCGCCAATTGCAGACTTCAACACGTCGCTTGTCATCAAGTCGAACTCTGTCTTGCGTTGCTGACGAAACTTCTCGTCATCCAGTGGGTCGTCGCTCATGTAACCCGGATGACACACCATCTCGGACACACCATTAGGCATTGTGGCAATCAGGCTTGGGATACAGTTCGGCGCAAAGCCCATCTTTTGATTGCCCACGATCTTATAGAAGTCGTATCTCTCGTCGGGAACCCGGAAACCCCGAGCCTTACACAGCAGGTGCTGGATTTCATAGTACATGCGTTGCGGGAAACGCCGAAGGTTCGTCATCAATGTTCGCATCCGCAGGCCAAGCTGGCCCGTAACCAATCGATCACGGTGATACCAACCGCGATGCGACCGCATACGGTCCAATCCGTAGCGTTTCAGCAATTTCAGCAGGATAGGGAATACCTGCAAGCAGTACGTGGAATGGTGATGGCTGTCAGCATGGGTTGGCTTGAGGTCGTAAGACTCGAATTTATCAAGCTGTGCCGACAACTCTTTTTCCAAATGCGTCGCGTCCAGCTTGAAAGCGTTGGCCTTTCGCATAAAGTCACGGTGGTTTAGAAACTGGCCCTGACCGTCAACGATCGTTGAAATCTCGCTGGGGTCGCACAGTGGGGTTCCTGTCGTTAAGTTCAGGTGGATTCCCACGGAAAGGTCTGGGTAGTCCCTGATTCGCGCGGCAGCGTAATCAGCAGCCGGCATGTTGACCATCATCGTCGTGCTGGTGACGACGCCGTTCGTGTGCGAATCATAGATCCCGTCGGTGACTTCCTTGTTGAAGCCCAAGTCATCGGCGTTGATGATAAGTTTTTGAGCAACCATTTAGCTAATCAAACCAACAGAGTCCGTGAACTGGCAATCAGGTGAACTCGCAAAGCAACGACTCGAATGTAACTGACGAACTGACCGAAATGGTCACCCGCTATGACAAACGTAAGAAGCGGGGCGTGTCTGCGTGGAAGCATCAGTACTATGAGCGGGCAAGGTTGGAACGCGACCAAGTCTTTTCCGGTTGGCTGTCTGAACGATTCGACGATTGCAGCGATCTGCGTTGTTTGGAAATCGGAGCTGGCAGCGGGAAGAATATTCCGTCGTTCCTACGGTTTGGTGTTCCAATTGCAAACATCACAGCGAATGAGTTGCTGGAGGATCGGCTGTCGGAGTTAAATGAAGCCTTCCCGGACGTCCAGACCATCGCAGGCAACGCCCTGGAAATCGAGGACGGCCCTTACGACATAATCCTGATTTCCACAGTGCTCTCTTCGATCCTCGACTTGCCTTTTCGCCGCGAACTCTCGGCACACTTGCTGCAACAGCTATCCGACCGAGGTGTCATTCTGTGGTACGACTTCTCGTACCAGAATCCGTTGAACAAGGACGTGAGCGGAATCAAGCAAGAGGGACTGCCGGACCTATTTGAAAATGCCGCGATTCAATCACGGTCGATAACACTGACTCCGCCACTGGCACTACTGATCGGGCCTTTGTATTCGGCGCTGTCTTGGATCCCGTTGCTGCATTCGCACGTGGCTGCGATTATTTCGAAGACTTAGCGAGCGAAACCTAAGTCAGGTTCTCTTCCAGTTTCGGCGCCGGCGTCGTCGTTTCTGGTCGCGGAGCTGTCGGGAAGAACCGGTAGAGTAGTTCGTTCGATTGCGGAATCAAAACGCAAACAGCGGTCAGCACCAAAATCTTTGCGTCGACCCATAGCGATCGATTCTGCTGGTACCACAATTCCAGTTCGCCTTTGTGGGGAGCGATGACTTGCTGGTAACACTCGGCCGGCGGCAGATCGGAGCTCGAAATGATGGCTTCTTCATCGCGATAAGCAATCGAACCCATCCCGGTCAAACCAGGTCGACAATCGTAAACCCGCTCCTGCACGTGCGCTGGGTATGCGGCGAACGTATCGTCCACAAACGGCCGCGGACCGACGAGCGTCATGTCACCAAACAGGATGTTGAACAGTTGGGGAACCTCGTTCAGCTTTGCCATACGCAGGAACTTGCCCACCGATGTTACACGCGGATCGTTCCGAAGCGTAATGCTCTTTGTGCCCATGTTCGGACTGTTCTTCAGCATCGTGGCGAACTTGTAGATATTGAAGTACTGGTTCTTCAGACCGATGCGCTTCTGTAGGTACAGAATTTCACCTTCGCCAGTGAAACGCAAAACGATCGCTGTCAGAATAAGGACTGGTGACAGCAAAAGCGTGAGTACGCCAGCCAGCAGGATATCGATCGCTCGTTTGATGAAACTGTACAAACCTGTTCCTCTACTCTGTCGATCGGCGTTATGCCGAGTAAGCGTCGATCACCGATTCCGCAACGATCTGAACTGACTCCTCTGTAAGTCCGTTATAAACCGGCAGTGTGATTTCGTTCTGATAAAGCCGAAATGCGTTCGGGAAATCGCTAATGTCGAAGCCGCGATCCTTGAACAAGGTTAGCATGGGCATTGGGACATAGTGGACGTTCACTCCGACGCCCGATTCTGCGATCGAACGCATCATAGCGTTGCGTTTTTCTTCGTCGATTCCATCAATTCGAAGCTGGTATAAGTGCAACGACGACTGTGAGACTTCGTCACTCATGGAGGGCAAAATGGCCCAGTCGTGATCCGCAAACGCCGAGTTATAGCCTTCGAAGATCCGCTGTCGCTCCGGCAACATGTTGGATTCGTATTGCCGGATTTGGGCCAAGCCAACCGCAGCACACAGGTCCGGCATATTGGCCTTAAAACCTTGATCAACGATGTCGTATCGCCAACCCCCGACGGTCGACTTTTCCAACGCCGTCTTGGTCTGTCCATTCAGGCTGAGATATTTCACGATCTTTCGTTCTTCTTCCGCATCAAAACCATCCGGCAGGTTCAGGCAAATCATGCCGCCTTCGCCCGTGGTTAAGTTTTTGACCGAGTGGAATGAGAAAACCGTGACGTCAGTCAGTCGGCCAACCTGCTTTCCGTTGCGAGTCGCACCTAGTGAGTGTGCCGCGTCCGCGATCACAAGTGGACGGCCAAGCTGTTCCTGTACTCGACCCTGCGGCTGAAACTTCGTTGCCACAGTATCGCTGTCCAGCACCTGCAAAATCTTGTCGTAGTCGCATGGCCAACCGCCAAGGTCCACCGGGATGATGGCTTTGGTGCGTTCGGTGATCGCCGCCTCGAGTTGATCGATCGCCAAGTGAAAAGGCTCTTCCACATCGACCATTACAGGCGTTGCGCCCAAGTTCATCACAGCCAATGCGGTTGCGCAGTAGGTGTAGGCTGGCACGATCACTTCGTCGCCAGGTCCAACGCCCAGCCACCGAAGCACGACCATCGTGCCGGTTGTCCATGAACTGGCTGCAATCGTATGTGGGCAACCGACGTAGTCGCCGATTTCCTTTTCGAATTCTTGAACCTTCGGTCCTGACGTAATCCACCCGGTCACCGTCAGCGCATCCACGACCTCGTTGACGACGGACTCATCTAGCAGTGGCAGTGAGAACGGAATCGATACGGCTTTTTTCATTTGATTACTTCCCAAACCTTAGACGTCGACACGCAAAGCACGATGCCGACGAACCTAATCCAACACGTTTAGTTTCGGCTCAGTTGAACAGCACGTTGATTCGACAGTTGCCAGCCATCAATACCACACATCAGGCAAATCACGCCGTGGATCATCCCCCACGCGTAACCTGCGTGCAGCGTTGCGATGGCGATCGGCAAGCGCGCGGCAACGTTCAGACCGAGTTGTGGGACTTTCGAAATTCCCACAACTAGCAGGCATGCGATGTATGCCGTTGGCAATCCCAAGGCTATCCACGGGTTTCCGATGACTAGCCCGGCAATCAACAGGACGACCATCAGCAGGTAGAACAGAGACGGAATGATCTGCCGGATTGTTGTCGGTTGTTTGTGTTTTCGAATCACGGGGATCCGCCAGAAACTGTATTGATAGTACTGTCGAAATAGTTGGCTGATCTTTTCGCGGACGTAGTAGTCGTACTTGATGGCTGGCGTGATGAAAAACTTGCCGCCACCCTGGCGAAGCCGAAAGTAAAACTCGTCGTCTTGGTTGCGAACCAGGCCTTCGTCGTAGTAGCCAACCTTGTCAAAAACCCAACGGTGCATCGCAGGGAAGTTTGTTCCTTCGCCGAAGCCTTCAAAGTCCGGTGCCGTGCGTAGTGCATTGCCGACGCCGATTCGGTGCGACATTGCAGCCGCGATTGCCTGACCAGTCGGCGTTTTTGCCTTTTGAACCAGCGAACCGCCGGACGCCCAGGCTTCCTTGTTTTCCAGCAGAGCGCGGACACTCTCTCGGACAAAGTCGTCGGCGACTACCGCATGGCCATCGACCCGAATCACGATTTCGCCACGTGATTGTTTGATCGCATCGTTCAGCCCGGTGGGAACAATCCGGTCTGGGTTGTCGATAACCTTGACCCGTTCGTCGTCGGCAAACTTCTCCAGAACTTCCCTCGTCCCGTCATCGGACATGCCGTCAGCAAGGATCACTTCGAGCAGATTTGGGTAATCTTGCTCTAAAATCCCTCGCAGATTTCTCTCAATAAAGTCCACTTCGTTGCGAATGGGCATTACGACTGAGACCGTGGGCCAGTCGATTTCCGTGGCACTATCCATAGAACCCGACCAATCCGTTAGCGATTCCCACTTCGTTCCAAACCCGATTTTCGGTTGCTTTTCTCATTTCCAACGCAGAGCTAAACTCGTAGATGAGGACCAGTAGAGCGGATTGTTGCCATCCATGCAGTGTTGCATGAGTCCAGTCGTGCGGTGTCGCATGGCTACCTACGGGCAAGTCTGTTTTGCGTGCGTTCCACCGGTTGTCGAGAAATGCCCCATGCCAGCTACCGCCCAGATTAATTCGCCCCTGAAACCCGGATCCGTGATCGCTCCTGAGAGTGAGTCGCCGTTGGTGAAAAAGAACATCGCCGGCACGCTGGGCTTCATTGCGCTTTGTGGTCTGTGTATGACGAACATCAACTTCGTCACGGCCGCGTTGTTGGGGAAAGAACAGGTCTTCTCGATCCTTTATCTGATCGCCTGCTTGGTCGTGCTTTTCTCGTTCCAGTTCAAAATCAGCCAGGCCATCAGTGCACCGGGATGGTTTTGGGTATTCGCGATTGCGATGTTCCTGGGAATCTCGACCCGTTGCGGCTTTGGAATTGAGACCGCGTACTTTCTGAGTCCGCAGTCCAACTTTTATCGAATCATTATTGCTCAGATCATTACCATGTGCGCGGCCATGGGTGCGCGCCACATGATCCTCCGTGGCCAATCGCAGGTAATGCTGCGTGTGTTGTTTGGCTTCATGGTCTTGGCTGCTAGTACGATCTTGCTGACGAAGTTCTTCCCGGTAATCCTGAAGTTTATTGGTCAACCGATGCAGGACCGTTCCGGTGGTTTCTTTGA
>CAYQMZ010000150.1:10459-12300 GCA_964418725.1 uncultured Pirellulaceae bacterium | reverse complement strand
GGAGCCAATCCGTATTCCGATCAAGGTGAAGAAAGGCGAAAAAGCCCGCATCCCAGAACGCAATATTATGTTGGGTGACGGAGACATCGTGGTTGTCGATGTCCGGTCGGTGGAGAACTACTACACAACCGGTCTGATGTTCAACCGTGAGCTTCCGTTGCCGCTGGATTACGATCTGACCGTTGTCGAAGCCGTGGCACGAGGCGGCGGTCCTCTGATCAACGGTGGTTTCGGTGGTGCTAACCTCAACGGTAACATCGTCGGAAGTGGTCTAGGAAATCCCAATCCAACGTTATTAACGGTGCTGCGTCGCGCACCAAACGGACGTCAAATTCCAATCCGTGTGGACTTGGCCGAAGCATTGCGAGATCCGCGTGAGAATATTCTCATTAAAGACGGTGACGTGCTGGTGTTACAGGAAAGCACAGGCGAGTCGTTCTCTCGTTACCTCAGTGGGATCTTCAGCATCTCCAGAGCGGGCCAGTCGACGTCGACCAACGGTCTGTTCGACGCAAGTGCAACAACAGGAAGTGTCACGTTGCCGTAACCCTTGTTTGACGTGCAAGCCGCCATCCTTGGTTTGTTGAGATAATCAATGACGACGGAAGCTCAAGACATCAAGACTTGGCTTGAGTTGGCGGCCGAGCGAGGTGCATCGGATCTGCACCTCGTACCGGGCTACAAACCAGCTCTCCGTTTGCACGGGCAACTCGTTGACGTGCAGTCCGAATTAATCGACGAACAATTCGCCGCGTCGGGATTGGAAGAGATCTGCGAACCGGAGCTGTGGCAAAAGTTTGTCGCGGAGAAGAACGTCGATTTTGCTCTGCATTGCAAATTCGCCTCAGGCGAGCAACGTTTTCGCGCGAACTATTTCGTCACCGGACAGGGTATCGGCGCGTGTTTCCGAGTCATCCCGGCGAAGATTCCGGAATTCGATTGGGCAGGATTTCCTTGGGATGTCGCCGATCGACTGGCACACTTTCGCAACGGTCTAGTGCTGGTGACAGGCGTCACGGGTGCTGGCAAGACGACCACCCTCGCGATGATCATCAACATGTTGAATCATGAGGGCGGCTATCGAATCATTACGGCAGAGGATCCGATCGAGTACGTCTTTCCTCGTTGCGAAAATTCGATTGTCACGCAACGCGAAGTGGGAAGTGACATCCAGTCGTTTGCGGATGGGCTAAAATATGGACTTCGCCAAGATCCTGACGTCATCTTGGTTGGAGAGATTCGCGATCAAGAAACGGCACAAATGGCGCTTAGCGCTGCGGAGACAGGGCATCTAGTTTTCTCCACTTTGCACACACGAGATGCGAAAGGAGCCGTGTCTAGATTCACGGATCTATTTCGACCGGCGACGCAGCCCGAAGTTCGAGCTCAACTGGCAATGGCGTTGCGTGCGGTTGTCAGCCAACACTTATTGCCCAGTGCTCAACGCGACAAGCGAGTACTCGCGCTTGAGATCATGATTAACAGCAACCCGATCGCGAGTGCAATTCGCAGCGGGAAGCTGGAGTCGATCGACACGGGCATCGTAACTGGACGAGCTGATGGCATGGTGTCGTTGGATGAATCGCTGCGGCGTATGTGGAAGTCCGGCGAGATTACTCGCGAAACGGCAGAACGCTATGTCACCGACTCGACCATCTTGAATCGGTAACGGCTACTGGAACTTTCGCAGCCGCAGGGCATTGAAAACGATCACCAAGTCAGAAGCCACCATCGCGAAGGCGGCCATGATCGGATGCAGTTGTCGCAGAAAGCTGGGGACGAAGGGGAACGGAGCCAGAATGCCTGCGGCGATTGGAATCAGGGCGACGTTGTAAGCGAAT
>CAYQMZ010000150.1:0-10449 GCA_964418725.1 uncultured Pirellulaceae bacterium | reverse complement strand
GCCCAAAACAGATTCTGATTGATGTTTCGCAGGGTCGCCCGAGACAGACGGATTGCGTCAGCAGCAGCCCGAAGATCTCCGCGGATCAGCGTTACATCCGCCGTTTCCATCGCGACGTCTGTGCCTGTACCGATGGCGATTCCAACATCAGCCTGTGCCAATGCCGGAGCGTCGTTGATGCCGTCGCCGATCATGGCAACCGTGCTTCCAGACTGTTGCAGTTGTTGGATGTATGAGGCCTTATCAGCGGGTAAGACTTCCGCGATGACGGATCGAATGCCCACTTCACGCGCCACGGCTTCGGCGACTACTTGATTGTCGCCCGTCAGCAAGTGAACCTCCAAGCCCAAGTCTTGCAATCGAGAGACGGCGTTCGCGGACGAGTCCTTGACGGAGTCGGCCACAGATATCATGCCTTGAAGTTGACCATTCACGGCAAGATACATTTGTGTCCGAGCAACGTCGCTGTGAGAGCCAGCCAACGGCCGCCGGTCGACTCCTTCATCATCCATTAAGCGAGCGTTTCCAAGCAAAACTCGTTGGTCCACACCGTTGTGCTCAACAGTGGCCTTCACGCCTCGCCCAACGAGTGCGTGAAATTCCTTGGGATGAGTGGGGCGTAGATTGTTTGCCTCAGCGGCCTCGACGATGGCTTTCGCAATGGGATGCTCGCTACCTCGTTCAGCGGACGCCGCCCAGCGCAACACGTTATCTTTTGTGCTCTCATTCGTTGTGACGACGTCTGTTACCTTCAATTTCCCCGAGGTGACCGTCCCAGTCTTATCAAGCACTACCACAGATACGTCGCATACTTTTTGAAGTGCCTCACTGGACTTGAAGAGTATTCCTTTTTCGGCCCCACGCCCCATTCCGACCATGACGGCGAGTGGCGTCGCCAATCCCATTGCACACGGACAGGAAATAAGCAAAACCGCAACCAGTCTCAAGACCGAAGGAGTGATTCCAGCGCCGGACATGAACCAGACCACGAACGTCAACGCGGCAACGACTAGTACGATCGGCACGAAGACGTTGGAGATTCGATCCGCGAGTTGTTGAATCGGTGCTTTACTCGCCTGGGCCGCTTCTACCATGCGAATGATCTGTGACAGCGTCGAGTTCTCCCCTACGGCTGTTGCTTTGACGGTCAGCAAGCCGTGTCCGTTTATGGTCGCACCTGTCACTTTGTCGCCGGCGGTTTTCTCAACAGGCATGCTTTCGCCTGTGATCATGCTTTCATCAACGGTGGAATCGCCGTTGATCACCACCCCGTCCACGGCGATCTTTTCACCGGGCCTGACTAGCAATTCATCATTGAGTTGGACGTCGTTCACGGGAACCTGAACTTCTCTTCCTTCCCGTAACAACGTGGCATCGTCAGGTTGAAGCCCCATTAGATTCTTCAGCGCGGCGTTTGTGCGTCCTTTCGCTTGAAGCTCAAATAGCTTGCCTAGCAGAATCAACGTGATAATGGTTGCCGATGTCTCGAAGTAAACATGCTGGCCCCATTGGCTGCTTTGACCGATTGTTTTTTCGATCAGTACAACAACGCTGTAGCAATAGGCGACCGTCGAGCCCAGTGCGACCAGCACATCCATGTTTGTGTAGCGGTTGCGGATACTCTTCACGGCACCGACGTAGTATTCCCAACCGACGTAGAATTGAACCGGCGTCGCTAGAAGGAACATCAGCCAGTTGACCCATTTGGCGTGAGCCCACGGACCCCAAAGGCCAAAATCTCGGCCCATGCTCAGGATGAACAAAGGTGTTGTCAGAATCAGGCCAATTGTTAGTTTCTGCCGGATTCGTTTCAGTGTCGCGGAGCGGACGGCTTCTGCTGCTCCCGGGCCCGGTTCCGTGCTGTTTGCATCCGGCAGGATTTCAAAGCCGTTATCTGAAACCGCTTGTTTGATCGAGTCCTCTGTGATCGCGTCTGGATCAAACCTTAGTGTTGCCTTTTCAGTTGGAAAACTAACGTTAGCTTCTTGCACGCCGGCAAGTTCACAGAGCGCGCCCTCAAGCCGGTTCGCGCAGCTCGTGCAGTGCATCCCGTTGATCTGTAGTTGGATTGTTTCCATGGCTTCGCACTGACATTCGGACACTCAACGATACGTCAGAGTACGCACCAAAGACAAGATTCGTCTTTTGCCGTCAACGCGAATCGTTCGGGGGAATCAGACGGAAGAATCCAGGGAGTCGAGATTCGAGACCTGCATTAGAATGAAATCAGCCGATAAGTTTGCAATTTGGATACCCACTTCGAAAAGAGAGGGCAAAGCCATAAACTTGTGGGATCGTTCGAACCAGCCAGCCAACGGTATTTAGCCAGCCAATTCGAGCCCATTAGGACGTGGAATCATGCTGACCCGCAAAACAATCTTCCCCAATGTTATTGAACTCAACATGCAGGCCGGAAAGCTCTTGGGCTGCAATGTGTATTTGGTGTTTGATCAAAATGACTGGATCCTGATCGATATCGGCTTTGAGGAAACGGTTGACGAGATTGTTGAACTGATTCGCCAGATGGATTTTCCACTGTCGAATTGCAAGACACTTGTCGCGACACATGCGGATGCGGACCACATTCAGGGACTCGCGAAAGCCAAACAGCTACTCAAGGCGACCGTAACCGGACACAAACTCGCGGCTGAGCCGCTGGCCACCGGTGACAAAATCAAAACGTACGCCGAAATCGCAGCACAGAACATTCATCTCGAGATGCCACCAGTGAAAGTGGACGAGTTGATTGACGAAGGCGATACGCTGAAGGTTGGGAATCTCGAGCTGGAGGTCTGGCATACGCCGGGACATACGGATAGCCAACTCTCGTTTCGGATGGGCGATCTGCTCTTCAGTGGCGACAACATCTATCGCGACGGTTGTGTCGGAGTGATCGACGCTCACCATGGCAGCAACATTCCGCATTTCATCGAATCGCTGAAACGGATTCGCGCGTGCGATGCGAAGTGGCTCCTGCCCAGTCACGGACCAATCTTCCGTAAAGACGACGCGTTGTTGGACGCGACGATTAAGCGATTGGAAGGCTATCTAACGATGGCAGATTTCGGAACGTGCGCTGTTGATTGGCCGTTGATGGATGAATGGGAAGACGAAATCTTGGCGGGAAAGATGCCCGAATAAAGTCATCGACTTGTCGTCACCAGGAACTCGATAGTCTCATCATATAGTCGATGCCGTTTACCTTGGCCTGTTGCTCGAATCTGAAGAAGCCAGGGAATGAAGTTCAAACTTCGGACGTTGATCGTAGTAACGGCCCTACTTGCTTTGCTCGCCAGTAGTATCGGCCGACGCTACGTACGAACAAGTCGGCAACGAAAAGCCACTTCTACGTTGACAGCTTCGGGAGCTAATTTCCGCCTCGATTGGCCGGGGCGTTCATGGATTGATCGGACGTTTCCATGGCTGCCCTTCACGTACGTGCCAGTCGCTGCGGTGCAGGCCGAGATGTCTGCCAATTTCGGTGACGGTGATTTGGATTCACTAAAGTGGATCGCCAACGATTTACAGGTGTTGGAACTTCAAGCGACATCAGTAACGGATCGCGGAATCCGAAAGCTCGATGCCTCAAAGATGGCCAACCTGTACGCGATCAATCTCTCGCATACGGAAGTCACCGACGAAGGTCTAATGCATCTCGCCGACTTTCCTGCGTTGACCGACGTAGTGTTGCAAGGTTGCACTCATCTCACCGACGAGGGAATCGCGGAATTTCATAAACGCTGCGACCACTTTGTGCGACTGCACGGAACGAAGTGAGCTGGCAGGTTTGCCAACGCGACTTTGCCAACGCAACGCCTTTGAAGGCTTCTGCTGGTAGGCGACTGAGACGAACCTATAGGCTTGGTAGGCGAAGGATCACACCAATGCCAACCATTGCTGCCACGGTCGTGATCACTGCAACGATCGGTGATGCACCAGATAGGTAGATCGAAATTGCTACCGCCAAGCAGACGATAACGATCGCTTGCACCTTTACGTCGCGCCGTACTCCGCCTCGATGTTGCCAGTCGGAAAGAATGGGGCCGAAGAACTTGGAACGCAATAGTCGGCGATTCAATTCGGGCGACGTGCGCAATAAAAAGTAGCTGGTGAGTAAGAGGAACGGCGTTGCGGGCAGGAGTGGGAATATCGCTCCCAAAATTCCAAGGACGAAAAATACGCCCGCCAGTGCCAGGTAGGCGACTCGCTTCCAACCCACGACTTGCTCTGGCGGTTGCCTGACATCCAGGTGGCCAGAGTCTGCGGGCGTCTCCAATCCTGCAGAGCGTTCTTCGACTTCGTTTGTCATGGAGAATTGGTGACCTGAGTACTGAGATTGCGTGCTGTCGGAAGGTTGGAATGGTGGCTGCTGGTATCTAACCGTAGCTTGGCCAAAAAATTTTACGCAACCCGTATCTTTTCCCACTTCCTCGAGTTTGCGGATCTTGCCGGATTATCTCTAAATGACGACGGTGTGGACTGCCGATCTCAATTCCGGCATGCAATTGCAAACATCCCGCGCTGGATTCCTGCGAGGGATTACCCGCTAGCGTTGTGTGCGAAAAGCTACAAAGCAACACTCATACGCCGAGCCGCTTAGAAACTCGGTCGTTGATCGAAGGGGGAATTCGATGATCCAGAAGCTGCTATTCGCCGTTGTGTTCGCAACGATGTTGGGATTCGTCACGGCAGACAAAGCGGAGGCTCAACAAGCATTCGGCACATCATGGGGTGCAAAGAGTGCTGGAGATTGGGACCGCTTTTACCACTACCCGTACGTCTACTACCCACAAAACTTTCGTGGGAAAGACTACTACCGTAGCGCGGACAGCCTGTACTACCGTTATCCGCAAGAGATGAGAGTGCCCGTTTACAATCGAAAGTGGCACAACTTCTACCCAACGTCTCGGCCGTACCACCGCGGTCACCAGTTCATCCTGGACGTGTTTTAGTCGTCTGGGCTGAGACTTTGTCCAGCCCGCTAGATGATCGACAACCACGGTATCGAAGTGCAAAAGGGAAGGCAGCATTGCCTTCCCTTTGCTCGTCATTGAAATGGACGAATTGATCTAAGTGCCGCGGATCGCACCGTACCACTCGATTTGTCGTCGAGGACAGAAGGTCAAATCACGCTCGTCGCAAAACGGTTTCAGCCATTGCTCGACTTCCTGCAGTCGGCCCATCGTGAAACCTTCCGGCATCATCAACACCCGTTCGCGGCTGATTTCGGGAAAGTCCTCCAGGTACTTGAGGACCTCTTCGCCGTCATTCGGCTCGCCCACGACAAACTTCATTTGATATGGATAGCGAGTCACCAAGTACCGGATTACGTCTGGAGCGTGCCGCGTCTTTTCATGGCGTTCAAACCATCGTCGTGACGCGTCGATAGGAATCGAATTCGAAAGCTTGGGGCTGATCGACATCAGATCACACTCGAGCGGCAACGATAGTGTGCCGGCCGTCTCGATCGTAATGTGCTTGCCGTCTTGGTGAAGTTGGTCGCACAGTGGCACCAGCTCAGCAAACAGCATGGGCTCGCCACCGGTGATCACGACGTACTGGTGCTCCATGCTGATAATGGTCTCCAGCACTTCGTCGACTGACTTGTCTTCGCCTTCCGGGTTCCAAGACGTAAATGGAGTGTCGCAGTATCGACAACGCAGGTTACAGCCACTTGTCCTCACGAAGACACTTGGTGTGCCCGTAAGGAAACCTTCACCTTGTAACGAAGGATATATCTCAGCGATTCGCACGTTTACTTTCGCAAGAAGGGTTCATTCAAGGAGGAAGGTTTATTGAGCGGGCACTTTGCGCGAGGGCAGCCTTCCCTTGGATTTCAGATCATGCCAGAATGCGTCGCTGAACGAGACTTCAAACTGTTGTCGCACTGGAGCGAAAATCAATGACGACTGAATTCCGAGGCATTCTCGAAACTTTTGACAACACCTATCCAGGTCGCGACTACACCATCGAGATCGTATGTCCGGAATTTACCTCGGTTTGCCCCAAAACGGGACACCCCGACTTTGGGAAGCTTACGTTCACCTACGTGCCGGACAAGAAGTGCGTCGAACTGAAAAGTTTGAAACTGTATCTGCAACGGTTCCGCAACGAAGGGATCTTCTACGAGAATATTACCAACCGAATCCTGGATGACGTAGCCGGTGTGACGGAACCGAAGGAGATGACCCTGGTTTCCGAATGGACACCTCGCGGCGGCATCAGGTCTCGGATAACAGCGCGATACCAAGGCAACGCGTAAGTCGTGATTGGCTATCGGCTGGCGGATCTGGCTAGGTTCGCACTCTGAACTTGGATTTCTGATCGGTGACCGCCCGTTTGCAAAGAACCTTTGCGCATTGCGAGCGGCTCAACTGTCCAAATTTCCGAACACGAACTGCGTGTTTAAAGAAGTCGTTGCTAGCATTCGTAGGACGCTACGACAGAAATAGCGTAAATCCAGTTTGCACCAGGGTTAACGAACGCTCCAAACTACCTAACTTTGTGGATTTCTCAGCTCATGCCGATTAGACTTAGAAGTCTTGGCACCACTGGGAGAAGGGCTGCATAGCCTACCTATTCCTCCCCGTCGATTCTCAGCAAAAATCCCTTCTTGTTGAAACACAGTTGGAACCGATGAAGAAGCGCAATCGCAACCGTAAACTAGGTAAGCAGCGTCGTCCCCAGAGAAACGCTCACCGCCCCCGTCTAGAAGATCTTGAGCCAAGGCGATTGTTGGCTGGAGATTTGGTGCTGGGACCTGGAAACGTCCAAGATATCGACCAAGTCGGCGCAACGAGCTCCATTTCAGAGTTGGAGTTGGCGGACGATGCCATCTCGGTCCGGATTACGAACGACACCTTCGAGACTGCTCAGCGTCTTGATCTGGGATTTGGCGAAGGTCAGTTCACAGGAATTGATATTCAGGGTGAGTTGATTGAGCCCACATCGATTGGTGGACTGCGAAATCAAGAAGAACCGCCCCAACAGGGACAACCGCCTGCCATTGATGACGGTTCGATCCTGCTCGCGAATCGTGTGAATCACCAGACCGGTAATCCGATTCAAGTAGGTGCAAGCATTGGCAACAGCGTGCAAAACGGCGTGGGTGATGGCGACTTCTACGAGTTCGAAGACCTGGAAGCCGGCCAGGTTCTCACGGCGCATTTGGACATACCACTCAACGGGTTTTTGAGCACGGCGACTCTCGTTCTCTATAACCAGTTCGGTCAGGTTCAACAGGTCACAAATGCCTTGGATCCGTCGCGTGGATTCGGCGACACCTATATGAACTGGACGGTTGAAACAGACGGCGACTACTACATAGCCGTCATTCCCTACAACACTGCGGACACATTCGTACTTCCGTCTAACCCGTTCCGCGATTCGACAGTGGATGTAGGATCGTTGACGGGCGCGGTTCCCTACACATTGACGGTGGGCGTGGATGCCGTCGACGTGGATTACTACGCCGTCGACCTCAACCAAGGTGACATCTTCGGGGTTAGTTCCATCGGTGCCGGTAACCTGCTGTCGCTGTACGATTCGAACGAAAATCTTGTAATGCGGTCTGGAACGGACCACAGCTCTGACTACCCAAGTGATTCACCGCTACCTGCGGGGGGGGCCGCTGACTTGTCCTTCGTCGCAAGCGAAGCGGGAACTTACTACCTGGCTGTTGAAGGTTACGAGTGGGCACGATATCTGTTGGAAACACGTATCTTCCGTCCTGCGATTGAGAGTGCTCCTCAGGGCACCCGACAAGTGTTGTTCTTGGACTTCGACGGGGCAGAGATTAATCCGTCCGTATTCGGTAGCGGCGAAGTTGCCATTCGCCAGATGTCTCCGTTGTCCAGTTTCCTACCAGGATGGGGGCTGAACGTACGTGATGAAAGTGAGTTGATTGACAAGGTTATCGCAACCGTCGATCGAAATCTGAATGGAACGCTCCAGCAGGAGAACCCTGATGCTGGCGTGATCATTTTGAATAGCCGCGATCACGCAGACCCGTTTGGTTCTCCGTTTGTCAGTCGTGTCGTAATCGGCGGGACCGCCGGGCAATCGACGATTTTGGGTGCTCTCGGTTTGGCGAATTCCCTGGACGTCGGCAACTTTGATCTGGAGGAGGACAGCTACTTAGTCCTCGATACTCTAAGCTCTGGCAATACGCTTGGCGCGAGTCCGTTTTCACTGAACACATTCCAGTTGGCCGATGGTTTTACTCGTGTAGATATCGTAGCTGCCGGCATTGCGGGAATGGTTTCGCATGAAGCTGGCCACTTCTTTGGCGGCTACCACACCGCTGCCTCGAACGACGTCCCATCTTTGATGGACTCTGGTGGTCCACAAGCCGCAGACGCATACATCGGCGTAGGTCAGGATAGAATCTTCGGTACGGCTGATGACGTACCTGTTACTTTCGCTGTCGATCAATTCGCCCACGACGAAGGCTCGTACTTCGGTATCAACAACACCGTTGGTAGCCTCGCCAACGTCCTGATTTCTGGTAAAGGCGTTGGTAACGTTGATGGTGTTAGCGGTATGACCGTAAGCGGCACTGTCTTCAACGATTCCAATGCAAACGGAATCGCCGACACGAATGAGAGCGGAGTCAGTGGTATCGAGGTCTTCGTTGACTTGAATCAAGATCAACAGTTCAGCATTGGTGAACCTGCCGCTGTGACGAACAGTGCCGGTACCTACACGATTTCTGGAATTCCTGGTGTCGTTGGAAGCTTGGACATCTATGCGGTCACGAGTGAAGGTCAGTCGATTACATTCCCAGCGGAAGGCGGCTACTCGATTGCCGTTGGAAGTGCGATTCCTGTCAACGCCTCGTTTGGCATCACGGGCGAAGTTGGTGCGGGTAGCGGCTTGGATTTGAGTGACGCTCCCGAAAGTTACGGGGTTGCTTCGCACGAAGTGCAAAGTGAAGTGTCCCTGGGCCCAACGGTCGATCCAGACGAGACAACGGCCATCAGTGATTTGAGCGACGATGGAGTGGCTCTTTCGAACGTTGTAGCGGGCAGCGTCGCAACTGGAACTGCCACCGCGAACACAGGCGGATTCGCATCGGGTGTGCTCAACGGTTGGTTGGACTTCAACCAAGACGGGACATTCTCTGAGTCGGAACGAATCGTCAGCAACTTGCGATTCAGTGGAACGACAGCCTTCTCGTTCCCAATCCCAGAAGGTGCCGTTTCAGGTACAACTTGGGCTCGATTCCGATATGGCTACATTCGTGATGTCGCTGCGACCGGTGCCAGTGGTGTTGGCGAAGTCGAAGATTACCCCGTGATCGTTTCAGGTGGCACGACGGGTGGTGGCGATGGCGGCGGTACCACGGTGACCGCGCCTTTCGCCGTGGATGACGTGTTCTCGATTTCCGCAGACCAAGCATCTGTCTTGGCGTTGCTGAACAACGACAGCAACGGATCAGATCCAAATACGCGAATCGACAGTGTGGGAACGTCTGCCTCCGGCGGTACAATCCAAATCGACGCGGATGGCCAGAGCGTAACTTACTCTCCGGCAGCGGGTTTCGAGGGAATGGACTCGTTCACATACTCGATCTCGAATTCAGCAGGGACTAGCTCTGCCAACGTTAGCGTAACCGTCGAAGGCGATGGCGGTCCGGTCGACAACGGAGGTGACTTGGTTGAATTCCGTCTGGAAGTAACCGACCTAGCCGGTGCTCCGATCACCAACATCGCGGCAGGCGAAGACTTCTTGTTGCGAGCCTACACGGATGACCTTCGCGAGGGTGGTGCAGGCGTCTACGCGGCGTATCTCGACGTTGAATTTGACGCGGATCTAGTTTCGGCCACGGGCCCAGTTGCCTTCGGTCCTGAGTATCCTGCTGGTCAAACTCCGATGGGTGGAGTCATCGTTAATGGCACCGCCGATGGCGAGTTGGACGACTACGGAGCCTTTGCTGGCTTCACCAACGAGATCGGCGAAGACGAACGACTATTGTTCTCGGTTCCAATGAACGCGTCGCAAGACGGAACGGTTGTCTTCACCGGCAATCCGGCGGACAACCTTCCGCTGCACGAAGTACTGCTGTTCGATATTGCTCAGGAGATTCCATCGACACGCATCGACTATGGCACTGTAACGCTAACGATCGGTGATGAAGTCGAGCAGGTGGCTGCCTTCACGAATCCTGTGAATTCTCGTGACGTCAACAACGACGGTACGGTCTCTCCACGAGATGCCCTGGTTGTCATCAACGCACTGAACAACGATGGAGCAGGTCCGCTAAGCCGAGACACGGCGGCCGTGTCCAGTGGATTCTTTGTCGACGTCAACGGTGACGACAATCTGTCGGCACTGGACGTTTTGATGATCATCAATGCTCTCAACAACCCAGCGGGTGAGCCTGATGCTGCGGGAGAGCCAATCGACGGAGGTGCAATCGCCGCCGCCGCTGTGGACGCCGCGCTAGAC
>CAYQMZ010000149.1:0-12327 GCA_964418725.1 uncultured Pirellulaceae bacterium | reverse complement strand
GTCCAGCAGACCGTAACTAGGGCCCAAGTTTTGATTGACGGCTGCGGAGACAGCCAAACTCTTCGGCTGCTGCGAATCGATGGGTACCTCCAGAATCTGTAGCTCCCCGAGCTCAGAAACCACCATCGCGCGGCGATCGTCAACGCTGGGCGAACTGGTCACCTGGCCATTGACCTTCAGTGGTGCCCCGATCCGTCGCCATTCATTGGTCTCACCGATTGGCCCAAACGTGTGCAGTTGCGCGGCGTCTCGACCATTGTTCTCAGCTAACATCACCGATGTGCTTACGGCGAACGCAGGCACGGCAACGCTACCGCGAGCATGGCCGGGCGAGAAGACAGCTTTGCACTGCAGCGAATCAGCATCCAAAACGTAGACACTAGAGTGATTACCGACTTGAATTATCTCATTCCGCGCTTCAAGAAGACTCGGTGCAACGGAGCATCCAACCGGAAACTTCGCGGCCGCAAGGACTTTGCCACCAGACGCTGCCTTCAAATCGACACTCATCAACATGGATTCAGCGTCGCGACCACAGGCTACATACGCTTTGCCCCCAGAGACGATCGGCGTAGAAATCGGCGATGGACACGGCAATCGCCACACTAGGTCGCCTGACACAGACTTCACGCGTAGCAGTTCGCCGCGGGTTGCGTCCACGAACAAGAGATCGCTGCCCGCCTCTTCTGCGACCGGGACAGGAAATGCATCGGACTCAAAGCCAACATGCCGGCGCCAAACAACTTCACCGTCGCTTGCTCTGGCGCCATAAACGGCCCCACGAACCAACACCCCGACGACATGTCCCTCAACGCCTTCGATAGCCTCACCACGTCGGTCGGATAACGCGATGCTCAGCCGAACATCTGAAGGATGATCGGTCGTCACCGCAGTCATGTCGGGCTGAGTGACTTGCACCGCGTCACGTTCTTTCGCAGTAACGTTTCCAAGCGTGTCACGCAATGTCGCGTTATCTGTCAGAATCGGAAAACGATCGATCAGCTCGTCGCGAAGTCGATAGGCTTCCGTGATTTTTCCATCGTTCGCTGCAGTGGCGATATCGGCGACGGTAGCAGACAACGCCCGCTCGCGTTCAATCGTCCGCCTGACGAGTTGAATACTGGTCTCGATCTCTTCAATTCGGATGTCCTGCGGCTGCCGTACTGATGTGGGCAAGTACTCAGAATTGTTCACCAACTGCATCGCCTGCGCGGCCAAATCAAGCGTCCGTTGTTTCTCGTCGGTCGACTCGGAGTTTCGGGACTTTTCAACAAGTCCGGCCGAGATGTCCGGCAACAGCTTCGCAAGTTCGCTACGAGCATCGCCGAACGATTCTTCGGTCTTGATGCTCGGTAAGCTGCTTGAGGCCTGCGTTAGCGCCGCTTCCCAATCTGGATTCGAGATGTCCGTTATCTGTCGGATCTTCGACATGTCGACTCGCACCCGAGCCAAACTCGCCTTTGGGTTTTCGCCGAACCGCGACGCGAACCGATTGAATGTCGTGATCGCCTGAGCATACGACTGATTCTCGTAGGCTTCCTGCCCGGCCGAGAAGAGTTGATCTGCGCTCTCGCCAGTGAATAACGCCAAGAAACCGAATGCCGAAGCGATAAACAGTATCAGGGCTCCGCCACCTAACAGGATCAGGGGCGAGTCCCATCGATTCTTGCGCGGGCCCCGTTTGGGCAGCAGACCATCAAAGATCCCCCAGAACGATTTGCGCCGACGAATGACGACATTTGACTCGTTTAGCATTGGATCGCCCAGTACGTCCTCCAACCCGGACGCGGGCGTATCTATCTGCGTCGCGACCGCCGAACTACCATCGTCGATAACTTCGATGCCGTCATCATCGTCGTCATCCAGCAGAATAGCCTCGGCAACTTCCTCTTCAACAGGCTCCAGGTCGTACGATTCCGATGAATCGTCAACCCTAGGCCCGGGCTGTTTCGGAACTGGTGGTGGAGTTGCCCCCAGATCACCCAAAATGTCGTCACCATCCAAATCAGAGCCACCAGCGGTGAGGTTCGGCCCAGCATCGCTCGTCCCAAGCACATCCTGTGCGGTCAGCGTTACGGGTTCGTCTTCCTCCTCACGAGCGAAGTCGAGGTCGTCATTTTCACTGACCAGCGTGAGCGAATTGTCTTCTTCAGTGGAATCGGCATCGGGAGCTTTAGGAACGACGGGCTGCGGTGGCTCCTCAACCGTGTCCGTATCCGATCCAGAGTCTTGAGGTGGAACACTGGTTCCGTCCATCATTTGGCCGATGATTTTTCGAGCTTGGCCGGCGGTGAGTTCTTCTCGATCCACCAACAGCTTCGCCAGCATTTCCGGTCGCAGTGCACGGCCCGAGTCAGCAACACGCTTGCGCAGTTCCTCCATCAAGGGCTCGCTGACTAACCCTGTCAGTTCGACTCGGCGAAGAAAGTCTTCTGCGCTCATATTTGCTCCGTTATCCGCTAGGTCTCGTCTCTGATCGTTTCAGCCAGCTAAGTCGGGCCGCATGATTCCGCTTTGATTGGCTCAGCTATTGTCGTCTACGGTTACCAACTTTACGTCGTTCATTCCCACTGCCGTCCCGACATCCATGGCCATCACAACTTTTTCATGCCAAGAGTCCGCATGCGCCATTACCAACAGACGGGTTGGCTTGGGATCCGCACCACTTCTTGCATCCTTCAACGCCAGCAACAAATCTTGCTTGCTAGGCGCCTCGCGTTCGTCTTCCCAATGTGCGGCCGAGATATAAAACGTACTGTTCTCATCGATGCGAACAATGACGTAGTCTTCGTCTTCTTCAAAGTCTTCCAACGTCACTTGTGAACTGGGACGATCTTCTTTGGGAGCTGGAATCTGAAATGACTTCTGCAGGCTGAACGCGGCCGTAACCATAAAGAAGATCAATAGTAGAAACGTGACGTCGACCATCGGAGTCATGTCCATTTCGACGTCCGACTTCTTACGTCCCGAACCAAAGCTAACTGGTGCCTCTTCTGCAACCATATCTTCGGAAGCACCGATATCGAACACGTCGGCGGCGGTCGGATCCGGCACGAACAACGCAGTCAGGCAACGCGGGCACTCGATGCGATCGGCGATCATTTCGTCGGCCGCACCGATCGTGGCCTCACAGTTAGGACAAGCGAATCGAATCGTCACGACTAACGCTCCTCCATTACGGCAACGTATAACACGGACGTCTCAACACCACCTGCCGCGCGTGCGATTCGTGCAACGTCGCGATGGCGCACACCTTCCTCCGCCTTGATGAGCAACTGTTGCTTACTGCCAACGCTCAGGCCTTGTTCAATGTAGCGTTCGATCGCTTCCTGCCGGGCTTCATCTCCTGCGGCCGTTAGCTTCGAGTCTTCGTAAGCGCCATCGCCCAGATAAATGACAGCATCCTCGCCTGAACCCTTTGTGAGCGTGACGACAAGCGAGTCGTCGTTCGATACAGCAACGCCGTTCTGTGCTCGCGGCAGTTCGACGTAGGCTTCTTCTGTCAGTCGCGAAGCCACCAGAAAGAAAATCAGCAGCAAGAACGTAATGTCGATCATCGGCGTAATGTCCATCTCGGGATCTTCGCGGCGTTTGCGACGACGCCCAAACGAGATACTCTCGTCATTCGACTCGATTGTGTAATCAACGTCTTGCATACAGTGGTCGTCGAGATTGGACAGCGGAAAACGAAATCGTTTACGATCGGCGTGTGTGCTGTTCGCTCAGCTATTTTTCCATTTTAAGGCAGTGCGAAACGACTCGAGGAATCGAGTCATTCCCGCGCCCACAAGATCTTCAAGTTTCGCAATGCGAATATTGATACTGGCAGTGCAAAATACGAGTGGAATAGCGATCGCTAGACCACAAGCGGTTGTGATCAACGCCGTCATGATGTCGCCAGCAAGTTGAGTCGGGTCGACTGAGCCTTCGGTGCTGTAAAGCTTTCCGAAGGCACCCATCATCCCGATCACTGTTCCCAGCAGCCCAACCATCGGAGCTGCCTTGATGACGGTATTCACCCAGTTCAGGCGGTGATCCAGGTCCGCCAAAACATCACGTTGAAAGCGGTCCATGACCATCTGACGCACCTTGGAATACCCAGACTCGCGGTGGTTCAGTGCCAGTAGCGCCAACTGTGGCGTCGCTCGTTGGTCATCAGCGCAAAGTGCCGTGGCCGAATCGAAGTCGCGTTTGGAGAGATTCGCATCCAGTTGATCAAGAAATTGATTTTGATCTTCTTCGCCGACAAAACGCTGGCGGCTCACGCGAGTCCAAACCATCGCCACGCAAAACCCACCCCATATCGCGATCAACGCCAACAAGACGTAAATCACATAGCCAATGATTTGCGTTACGCCGCTAATATCAACGGCAAACAGAACCGCATTCATAAGTTCCTCTTCTGCTCAGCGTACGCCGATTCTCTTGGTCTTCGCCCGTCTAGTGGTACATCTGATCGATGACTTCAAATTTGTAACCCGCACCCGATTTGCTGACGCCAAAGATCGTTTTGCGAATGTCTTTCAAAGGTCGACCGCCGGCACGTTTTCGTTCCAGGCTGGCCAATCGAGCCTCAATATTTCTTGGATAGAACTGCAGGAGCGTTCGACCTTGCGTCGGAATTCCCGCACGATTGATCAGCTGCCGATCAAAGGCCTTTAGTGCCCCACTCCGGTAACTCATATACAACCGCCGCTCTTCATCCCCCGGCGCGGAACGCACCGTAGGCTTGGCTTGCGTGAGCCGACTCGCATAGTCCACTTTTTCACGCCCGCCGCCCGCCGCAGCTAATTCGATTTTGAACCATTCCAACTGTTCCGCATACCGAGAGAGACTGGTAGAGCTAAACCGAACCTCCCACCGTTCCCAGCGAGGCACCGACGCATTGCCGCCTTCCCCTGCGCGACGACGATCGGCACCGCCCTGCCCTTGCGAAACATTGCCAACCATCGAGTCCGCGCTGGCTTGTGTCGACGAGGCGACCTCGGTAACCGCAGACAGCAATTGCTCTGGATCTGGCACTGCCAGATCTTGAATCTCTTCAACGCCCGGTTCCGCGAATTCTCGTCCGTCGCCGACCGATGCCTCGCCGCCCATCAGCTCGTCGAGATATTCGACTTCAATCTGGGGTGTTGCCGTTGTTATTCGCGTCGTTAGCCACAGCAGGAACAACAGAAAGACAACACACCCGACGAGATACAGCATCGCAACGATGAAGCTGGAAACTTGATCGTGGGCAGACACCTTCAATGCAACCACAGGGCGACCCTCTCCGCTGGCGAGAGTCGGCGATATCCCGGAGTTCACAGGTGGTTTTCCAGATTGATCCACGACTCAGTTCTCCACAAAAACTGCGTCGGGGCGAATGTCACGATACCAGTCTTTCCAGGCTTTGATGCCGGCCTTCAACTCACGCTCGGTTGGGCTGTCGGGAATCCCAAAGCCACGAAATTTTCGTCCCGTGAATCGCAACGCATCACGAGCTTCTCGCACTACACGAAGATCCGGATCGCTTAATGCGTAGACCAGACTGGGCACATTGTCTAAGTCGCGAAGTTTCGCAAGCGTTTTTACAGCGACCAAACGAGCCTGATACGACTCGGCACGCACCAATCGCTGCATCCGCTTCTGCTGCCGTGCCCTCACTTCGGGCGTTCGACTCAATGGGACAGCGTCGAGCTGCGTCACCGAATCAAAATCGGGATGAGTTTCGTCGCCTAAGATCTCCAACAGGGATTCTGCCGTGCCTTGAAAGGGAGTGCTGACGACCTTTCCACGCTTCATACGTACGTCGCCAGTGTTCTTGGGCAACCCGCGACCGGCAACCAACAACCCATCAAACGCTTCCTGCGCCTTTTGAATCGTCTTTTTCGTACTCCGCACCAAGAACAAGATGCCAAAGGCCGTATCCGCGAGCCGTCCTTCACCACCCTCGGTATCCCATTGCCCCTTGGATTTTTGGATTTTTCGTAAGAACCGCACGCCATTGTCGTACCACGCAGGGCTCTTAGGGTTTCGACTCTCGGCGATCTCTTTGAAGCTCTGATATCGTTCCAACGTATACAGGTAGTACATCGTGTGTTCGCTCGGAATCTGTGGGTGCGTCTTGTACCACTTGTTTCCGTCGCGGATCGCCCGCTTCAGCAATCGCTCATCCAGATTGCTGGCCATCGCGGCTCTGCCCGTTGGCGTTGTCTGACTCACCGAAACCCGCACGGGCTTAAAGGCCTTGGGCACGTCCGATTCGTTCTCTGCCGAACTGGGATCCAAGTCTGGAGTCAGCCCCAACATGCCAGAACAAATGTAAAGGCTGCCCAGCCCTGCCACCCCTAATGAAGGACGAACCTCTGTCTGTGGAATGCGTTTTGTAAAGCTGTTAGCTCCCGGGTCACGGCCTTGATAGCCCCACGATCCAGAAACATCCTGTGTTCGCACCAACCAATAGGCAACCTTGTTGATTGCGGACGCAGAAACTTCCGTCGCCCCCACACTGCGCGACATCCAAGCACATAGCACGGCATACTGAGTCATCGACGTGTCGCCATACTCCCAGTTGGTAAACGGCTTCATGTAGCCCCAACCACCGAACGGCTTTTGACGTTTTTCTAGTATCTTGATGACGTTGTCGATTTCCTTTTCGTACCGTTTTGCATCCACCTCGCATAAGAAGATGCCAACTACCGACAACTCATAAATGTCATTCAGTACTCGATCGATGGTCTCCGGAGACCGGCAAATGTCCGCACACGACTTCAGAGCTTTTGCAACGACCGGATGCGTTTCCGGCTCGCCCGACTTGTAGATGGCCAAGGCAGCCAGAGCTCGCAACGGTTCATCGTACAGATGATCATCTGACAGAAAGCGGACCGCCTTCTTCACCATTCGGCGCACTTCGGCACTTTCTGGCGTGTAAGCATGGCTGGGGGTGCTCCCGGCAAGAAACACCAGCAGAACAATGGACCACAGGGCCAGACCGGACAGGAACGACGTGGGGCAATACGATTGGAGCGAACGACGTGAATTCACTGTGTCCGATTGTGTCATGCCGATCATTTCTCCCGCGGTCGGAATCGGCATGGCAGAACACCATGGGCGATAAGCTGGCGACCATAGAAAGGAGTTGCCCCGGTGTATCCTTCCCGACTGCCTTGATCGTAGTGAAAAGCAACGAGAAAAGTCAAGCTAATACAGGGCCGGAAGTGTTTGCCACACCTAGGTTTATCCGCAGTGAGCACCAGAACCGATCGAGGGCTACGCCACCAATGAATAAGGCCGGTCAGTGACCGGCCTTCTTGGATGAACTCGCTACGGGATCCGGCGGCTATGCCCGCTCGACTCCGTTATCAACTTCCGGACACGCGTCGCTGTCTGGATCGAACCACTCGTCCTTGAATTCAATCCGCTTCTGCTGCTTCATCGCGATGTTGGCTGTGAGCGCCATGATCGCATCAGCCATGGCCACTGTACCATTGCAACGCAGCTCGTCTTTTCCGGTTCGAATGCAGTGGCAGAAGTGCTCCATCTCTTCACGATAGCCACGGCTGATATTCTCGCCCTGAGCCTTTTGCGTCGCCGTCGCCGCGGCACTCGGAGCGGTCGTTTCGTAGGTATCAATGACGGGGCCGCCATCGTCCTTCTGCAAGACCCACAGTCGCTGGTCCAAACCGCCCTTTCCACCGGGGCTGGCTTCTTTCCAGTACATCGCTTCTTTTTCGGTCTTCATGACCAGCGTGCCACGCGTACCGAAGACGGACTCTCCGTAAGGCTCCCAACGGTTCGTATTCATTGACGAATACGTCACAACGCACACGTCGTCATCATTCTTCTTGGGATCACTCCAGTTGTGGTTCTTCGAGTGCGTCTTACCGGGGAACTCAAAGGTAACGAAGATCTGATCGTCGATTTCGCGATCGTCCGTCCATTTGTCTTCGGGACCGACGTTAGGAATGCCATAGAAGTTCTTCCCTCCATAGCCCTGCACAGCGACCGGATGGACCTTGCCAAGGAAAATACTGGCCGCGTCCATCTGGTGGCTGCCGAGTTCTGCCATCAATCCGCCGCCGGTTTTGTTATACAAACGCCAGTCGACCAATTGCTTGAGACTGTCGTAGCCGAAGTCTTGCAACTTGGCATCCAACTCAGCACGTTCCTTACTGTTTTCCGGGAACTTCTTTTTGTCACGCTGAGCATAGCCGTCATGCTCCCACTTGCGCCAAGCATCACGCCCTGGGAAGCTGTTATTGCGATGCCACTGAGCTCGGATGAATTTGATGTCGCCGAGGACACCTTCCTTCACCAAGTGATTCGCATTGTCATACAGGACGCTGTAGTGTCGCTGGTGCCCAACGGCCAACATCAGGCCTTTTTCTTTGGCCTTGCGAATCATCTGCTTGCATTCAGTGACCGTCCGAGCCATCAGTTTTTCGCAAAGAACATGCAATCCTGCGTCCATACACTCAAGTGCAACGGGCGCGTGTTGGTTCAACGGCACAGCGATGACAACCGCCTCGATTCCCAACTCGTCCTTGTCCTTCAAAAGAGCGCGATGGTCTGGGTATGTCTTTACCTCGGTTGCCGCAGCCGTTCCAAGTACGGCATTCAATCCGCGACGTGCAACCGGGTGACTCCCTGTCATCGTCCTGGCAAGGTTGGCTGGTCGCATATCCGCGATGGCGACGATTTTCATGTAGTCCGTTGGGTGCTCGTTAATCAGCACGTTGCCTTCATCGCCGGTGCCGATGAAAGCAACACGAACGGGGTCGCCCGAGAGCTTCTTGTACCCAAAGTAGAGGGCACCAAGTCCCGAACTTGCTGCCGCAGCTCCAGCGATGAAATCACGACGGCTGGGCCACCCTCCGACCAACTCGTTGAAATTGTCTTGGCCGACTTTTTCTTGTTCCGGATTCGTAAGCATGTTTACTCTCTTCTGGTTGAAAGTTGGGTAGGGTCGGGCTGGCTACCGTTGCCGGACGGCGAATGCATTGGATAGCTTCCCAACGTGCACCGACCGGCAAATGCAGCCAACCGCTCTCTTTCTCTTTGTCTTCTACGCTTTCGCAAGCTTTGCGGCTCGTCGCTTTGCCAAAATTCTTCCGATCATTCCGTCGACGCCAAACCAACGGCCCGTTGGCAACACAGCGATCGCCAGCAATGCGACAACCTCGATAAAGTTCTTATTCACAATGAAACTGTGTTCAGGCCCAGGAATGGCTGGTACACCCGGCCATGGAGGCATCGCCGCGTAGAACATGAACAGCATCACGGCACCCATGACGGCCGCCAATCGAGTGAAAAGGCCAAGGATCAGCATTGCACCGAGGACCGTCAGCCCCGCGATAGTCATCATGTCTGAGATGCGAAGACTGGTCCACGGTTCCGAAACAGGCCCTCGCTTCATCTGCTGCAACGACAACATGCCTTCAGCTTTGTCCTTCAGCTCCTTATCAAGTGCTTTCACGGGGCCGACAAGTTCAGCACGCTTTGCCTGGATCTTGCCCCAGGTGTAATCCAGATGATCAAAGCGGAAGCTGGAATTGTGGAAAGGAAATTCGCTTGTAGCCTTCTTCGCAGCCGCAAGGTCCTCTTCGTATGCCTGCAGCATGCCTTTGTACTTTTTGATTTCGCCAACGCGTTGCTGTCGCTTGTTTTCGACCCATTCAGGGTTCCCGGCCACGGTTGCTCGCAACTTCTGCTTGAAGCTTAAACCGTCTTTCGACTTCTTAAACAACGCTTTGATCGCCGCTACCAAACGAATTTGGCCCTCGACAGGATTCGCATCATCGATCCCGTTCCCGTTTTTGTCTTCACCGCCCGTGGCATCGACATCCCCGGCGTCTAAAATCCCATCACCGTCCGCATCTGCAACCGGATCGCCTTCGGGGTCAATCGGTTTGCCATCAGGTGTCGCATCGACGCTGTTAGGCACGCCATCGGAATCGCCGTCCACGAACTTTTCGAATCTCGCACGCTCGTCCGGCAAGAGATTACCCTTCAGGACCAAACGCTTCTTTTCGGCGTTGTAACTGAGTCGGTTAAACTTGACTCCAGCCTGCAACTCATCCAATCCGTCGGCGCCTTCCGGCAGATCAACTTCGAACGTTTTCGAGCCGTTCAGCCAGCGATTTAACGTCGACTTCTGCCGGTCGCTCAAGCCGTAGTGACTTGCAAATCGCTTTTGCCAATTGTCCCAACGGTTTTCAACGGCGGGAACCCAGTAGCGGACCTTGGACGAATCCTTCTCGTCCGGATTGATTTTCGCCGCTTCGATCCAGCTCAGATCGTCCGGGTCGCCGGCAAGATTCCTGAAATGATCTCTCAACGGCCCTTTCGAATTTTTCAGGTAGCCTGCCGCCGTCCACGGTGCAGGTGACTTCAGCGTCTTGATTTTCCAAAAACCTTCGTAGAGCAACTGCCAGCCGATCATTAGTCGGAGCGTGACAAGCATGAAGCATGCAATCGAAGCAATGCGACGCGGGTCGTTCAAGGTTCAGCCTCAATGAGGAAGGAGTAAATGAGCGGTTGCGATGAAAGTGAAGGTGGCAATGAACTCTCAGGCGGGATAGCGAGAGCTCAGGCGTCCCGGAGTCTAACTTGCAAGCTGCTCTTCGTCCAAGAACAGCTTTTCATCCGGAATGCCGCGCACGATGGGGCGCAAGCTCTTCCCTTTCGGGGCGGGAATAATGATTACGCCGACACCATCCAAATTATCGCAGCACGCCATCACTTTTTCGACCCCCATCACGTAAAACGCCGTGGACAGCGCATCAGCCATCGCCGCGGTGGGGGCCAAAACCGTCACAGAAAGCATGGACTCCACCGGCCAACCAGTGCGAGGATCCAGAATGTGCCCATACTTTTTACCCTGGTGCCGAAAATACTGAATGTTCGAACCGCTTGTCGCCATCGCGACATCGCTAAGCACCACGGTCCCCAAGCGTTTGCTGGTAAAGAGGGGATTGCCTAGGCCGATCGGCCAACCTCCCAGGCCGTTGTGGTCACCTCGTGCGAGAATACTGCTGTGACCACCGTGCAGCAGAAAGTCGCTCAGCTCGCTACGTTCAAGCTGCTGTGCTGCCAAGTCGAGTGCGTGTCCCTTGCCAATCGCCCCTAGGTTCAATTCGATATCGCTGCGGTCGAATTGAACCGCTCCATCGGAAAAGTCGACGTGATCAATGCCCACCCTTTCGAGGCATTGCTCAATTTCCGCTTGGGTCGGAATCCTGGATTCCGTTCGGCAAGCTTGCCACAACGCCACGAGTGGTCCGGACGTCGGGTCAAAAGCGTGGTCGGTAAGCTTACTGAGACGCTTGGCTTCCTCGAGCAGTGAGTACAGGCCGGCTTCGACCCGTACCGGTCCACTGGCGGCCGTCCGGTTCAGCTCTGACAACTCGCTGTTGGCTTGATAGATCGACATTTGGGCTTCGAGATCCGAAACCAAATCGAGAGCCCCCGATGCGTCTTCGATTCGGCTCCGGGCTACGCCAGCATTCAGGATGACCGAAAAGTTGCAGGCCATAGCCCGCTGTGACATGCGGATCGTATGTCCCGCCGTAGGTGCGGCTTGCCCCAACTGATCCGTCGCTCGCTGCCTTATCCCGTCTAGGACAGTTTTTCCCGTAAGGAATTCGCGTCGATCGCCACTATTAGATGGGTCCATGGTCTCACACGGGACTTTTGGGCAAGGGAATCAGTAAAGTATAGCCGGCGGCGATCGTACAAAATGCGAACAGCACTCAAACGGTCTAACCAGCCACGACACTCAGTCTGAAGAAAGAGGTAGGTATGAAGCTCCATCGGATCAAGGAAGTGAGGTCAGCCCGGCGGCTCGCGACGTGTTTCGCGTTGCTAATGGGCTCGTTGATGGGACAGGCCTGCCTCGCTCAGCAAAACCCCAACGGCGTGCTACCACTCAGCACGAGCACGGAACCGTACTTGTTTCTAGTTCGCGACCCAGTCGTTCACAAAGATCTCGAACTAACGGAGGAGCAACAGCAAAAGCTACAGGCGCTGAACGACCGCGTCGACATGGCGATGTGGACGCGGCAAAACAAGCAGCCAGAGAAACGGATACAGATTACTCAGCAGGCCACAGAGGAAACCAAGAACGCCGTCAGGGAGTTCTTAAACAAGACGCAGATCCGTCGCATCGCTCAGATCGAGCTTTGGGTGCTGGGCATGAAGTCGTTGCTGCGAGACTACGTGGCAAAAGGCATGGGGCTAGAGTCGAATCAGCAAGAAGAAATTCGCCAGATCATCGTGACCGCGCAAAAGGGGATGGCCGACCTGCGAAAGAAGCACAATTTAGAATGAGCTTCAAAGTCAATTTGT
>CAYQMZ010000148.1:0-12362 GCA_964418725.1 uncultured Pirellulaceae bacterium | reverse complement strand
CTGCGCACCTTTGGCGTAGATCTGTTAGCCTTCGACTTCTCGCCACCCAACCTGCTAAGAAACACGAAGCCGCAAGCAAGACAACGAAAACTGACCAGAGTGAATAAGTGGTTTTCGCCATGGCTTTCTTGAAGTAGCGGGAGGTTAAACGGGACAGCGACGGTGCTAGTAAGTTCGTCGATAGTCATGTCGAGATCTTGTCGAATTTTCGCACGAGTTTTGTTGCTGCTTTCGCTTCTCCGGCTTCAAACGCTCTTCAACATTCATCGGGCAAGCGTCCAGGCCCGATCGCCAGCCCCCAACGATCAGCGAGATCGCTGCGGAAACAGCGAGCGTTTTCGCGCAGTTGATCGTTTGCTGAGTGAGCTTAGCCTCACAACGTGATTTCCGGGTAGTTCTGACTCCCCAGCAGCTTTTCGCTCGTGCTGTCACACGGCTCCGATAGATGGGTAGTCCAAAGAAATCAGCGTTATTTACGCTAGAAAACGGCGACCGCCCGGTTCGGACTTGCGACTCGTTAGAATGACAGAGCCGGATTCGATGCCATCCGAGATTAGGCCCAGGAGCAATCTCATGATTTTCCGCGTTACTCGATCTCTCGCCTTCCTCGTGGCGATTCTTTGCGTCATCGGCTCGCCGCACGTCGACGCGTCAATTCCACAAAGAATCGAAACGCTGCTTCAGCGGAAGATCCCGGCCGCATATCACCAGGGGGACTTAGCGAGTTCCCAGCGATTGCTTTCGAACCTGATCGAGCGGCTCAGTGATGATCAGCTCGAAGCTGCCAATGAATTGCTGGCCGCCAAGAATACGCCGCCGTTGCCGGAATTGGTTTTAGACGCTCGCATGACCGAGGTCCTTGCGAACGGTCGCAATCTAGGACGCCCGAGTCGTCGGGAAACGGAACTGGCAATGCCGGTGCTGGCCGAGCGTATCCGCGGACTGATCAATCGCGTCCAGTCCATGGACTTCTATAAAGACGAACTGCCGCAGTTCGAAACGATGCAGGAGTACCAAGACACATTCTGGGAGATCCACGTTACCCGAAACCGTCTCGCGAATGCAGCGAAGATGATTCGCTATGGCGAGAGCTTCGTGAATAAGTCCCAAAGCAAGAAGCCTAAGAAGAAGACCAAGAAATCCGCGAGCGAGGCATCGGAGACTTCCGACGGAACAAACCCAAGTTCGTACGACTTTGCTGCGTTACGGACAGAACTGCAAAAGACGATTCGTGACTTAGACGAAATTAAGGCCGAGTTCCGTATCACGGCGGTGACCAAAGCAACTCAGATTATCCAAGATTCGAAGGACTTCAAAGAACGGTTGCGTGCTGCGTACGTCGTCGACTTCGATGGTCAAATGGCTGTCAACTTCTTGCGGACCCATTTGAACAAGGAAACGAAGTTCGAACGTCCCGCATTGCAGGATCCCAAGACGCTTAGTGCTTTGCTGACAGCCGTGCAATACGCTCGAGAAACCGCCGGTGATTTGGCAACCAAAAGTCGACTGCTGTACCTGGGTATGCACTGGTGGCTACGAGGTCGCTACGGAGAAGGCCCGCACGGGGCTGGACTATTAAAGGCTCCCGCGTCGCTGGTTTCACCGCTGGCTCAGTTCCCGTTGTACATGCCCGTTTCCATGCCCACGCCGGTCGATCCAACGGAGGCGGGTTACTCGATCCCAAAATACGATCGCCGACACCACTACATCTGGATGTACGAATACCGGGACATAACGTCGAACGAAACAACGCGATCGAACATGCTGGCTGAGAATCGTGACGTCGACATCACCGTCCACAGCAAAACCAAACTCGAGAACTTTTACTGAGGCAGCAACGAAATCATCAGGGGAGTTTCCTCTGAAAATTACTCGTCGACGACCGAACGAATTCGCACGATCACCAAAACTCTGTCTCCATACGACGCTCGACAAGCACGACGCATCGTCGGCTACCTCGAATACGGCATGTCGCTTGGTTACTTCGAAGAATTGCTTCGCCGACTTACGGATGAAGAACGCGAGGCAGTCAGCCAGTTCATCGCAGAGAACGATGCCTTCACCGTACACTCGAATCTGTCGCGCAGACTCACGGGCGCCGCTGGAATGCAAGCCTACAAGACGAGCACTCCATCTAGCTCTAGTTCTAAGCCCGAAACGGGTAACAGTTACGCCAAGCGTGGGCTGCCTTGGGTGATGGCACTTGCCAGAATCGAGTATGCATCGATTTTGGCTGCGTTCACCACCTCGGCCGATCCTTTCGTGAACGTTCGCCCTACGTCAGTCGAATTGCCTGCGTACAAGGAACTGTTAGCCGATGGAATTCGCATGCACTACTTTTCGTTGCATCGCGATCCAGCACTACGACGCGTGGTCAATATCTCTCCGGACAACCCTGTCGTTCTGTCCTACAGTCGACGGCTGGGGCTCGCCCGCAAGATGCTTACTGCCGTAGCCAAGGCTGGCATGGGCGAGTTGAATCCTTATCAATATCGCGAACTAGCTTCCTGGAAACGAGATCTGGACGGACTGCACGCCGGTTTGCTCCACAACATTCAAAGCTATCTACAGACCGTTCAGGAACGCTCGCTGGAACAGGTGGAGAATCAGAGCACACGGGATTTTGTGCGAGCTTGCGGGATGCAGTTGCAGGGTGAGTATCGCGAGAAGCGAGCCGGTACGGCGCGGATCTACCGTTACAACACGGAAGAGTCGCGAAGCGCAAACTGAGCACGCGAGAGAGCATTCCTGCCTGACAAGAAACGTGGCGACACGATACATGCGGAGGGCTCTCGGCAGTTCTGCCTGACCTGTTACATTGGCGACATGTCCTCAATGCAACTTCAAGCCGCCGTTCCCGATTCCAATCAGACGCTGATCTTAAACTTCAGCCAACACGGTGATCGGTTTGCAACGTCGGTCCTGCTGAATTCATCCGACCAAGTATTGCTCGCCGAGTCCATTGAAGGCTCGGCAGACGAAGGCATGGCCGCGTGGCCGCGCAGTTCCCCGCTACAAGAAATCCTGCCTCAGACGATTGATGGCTTGGATCTATTGGCGGGCATCGGCATGGCAGGCAAGAGTCACTGGTCGGTCATCGTCAAGCCACTCTTAGACCGGCCAGGCTTTGACTTTGAATTCGCATGTCGCGTCAAGGAAAGCCCAGACTTTCTCGGTTCTACCTACCGACTGCCCTCCAGGGCCGACAATCAATCCGTCAGGCTACGCGCCGAGTCGACTGATGCGGTAATTCAAGTCGAAGATGAGCAATTGGTGATTCGACCTGAAATCGGCCCCGACATCGCATTTCCCAGCACCGTCCAATGGCAATATCAGCTGGTTTTGGACGTTTAGGCCAAAGGCTACCTACGGTTGCGGAGGACTGGTCTTTTGGCGAGAATTCGTGTTGATCACCCCTATGGAGCCACCCGATGGTTTTCGAGCACATCGAAGAACTCAAGCGAGAATACACGGACAAGTACGTCGTTGCGGACATGGATCGCCCGGAATTGCAGCGATTCGAAGGACAGACTGGCGTCGTCAAAACGGTCAACATGAACGGTAACGCGTTGGTCGAGTTCGATGGCCTGAATAACATTGGCTGGTTCGATATTGCGTTGGACTATCTGAAGGTCGTGGACAAGCCACTTCCGAAGGAAGAGCCGAAAAAAGCGGCGAAGAAACCAGCCGCCAAAGCGAAGAAGCCGGCAGCAAAGGCTGCGGCCAAACCGGCAGCAGGCGGTGGTATGTCCGTTGCTGACATGCTTGCTGCTGCTCGCGGTGAAAAGCCCGGTGGTGGTGGCGGATCAGCAGCACCAGCCCCGAAAAAAGAAGCTGCCAAGCCCGCCGCACCCGCAGGTGGTGGCAAAATGTCGGTTGCCGACATGTTGGCCGCAGCTCGTGCAGAAAAAGGTGGCGGTGCTCCTGAGGCAGCTGCTGCTCCAGCGGCCGAGCCAGAACCAGCGCCGGCCCCTGAGCCGGAACCCGCGGCTGCACCTGAACCCGAAGCTGAAGCTCCTAGTGCTCCAGCCGGTGACGTTCCTTCAAAGGACGACATTCCCGCAGTCCTGGCTTACTGCCGGAAGGCTGACGGATAACGACAAACTGACAATCCGGAGGTGACGTCATGAGCAGTTCGCTGTGGCCAGTGATGATACTTGGGGCCATCGTTTCGCTTGGCACGTACATCGTCGGATTCTTCTTTGCTTTGACTTACCGCTCGAATTCCCGTCGTGCGTCCAACTTCGTGCTGGCGGGTCTCGGTGTGTTGTTTATCGGCTGGATTGCCGGCTATCTGGGGCCGGCGGTATTGGCACAGACCTTACCGCCTGCCAACCTCGCGTTTGTGATGATGAGCGTGAACTTGCTGTCGTCCATCACGTTTGCCTGTGGCATTGCGTTACTGATCACGGCGGCCTTCGTGGATCGCCAACATCCACTAGCTCCGCCCTCCGACGTCTACCTGCCCGGAGATCAGCAACCAGCGACCAACGAATCGAATCCCTACGTCGCTACCGAATCAAAATGAGCGATGTTGGCCGGCGGATTTGCATTGCTTGCCCGTCGTTGGATGCCGCTCACAACGGGAACCGCACCACGGCATCTCGGTGGTTCGATATCTTTCGAGCGTTAGGACACACACCCAAAATCGTTGACGCAACCTCCAACGCTGACGGTGACCTTGTCGTCGCGTTGCACGCACGTAAATCCTCTCAGCTAATCCAGCGTTCAAAGCAGGCGTGTCCGCAGCGGCCCGTTGTACTAGCGCTGACGGGAACGGATCTGTACGCCAACCTAGACGAACCGGAAACCAGTCAATCGCTCGAATTGGCGGACCGTATCGTCGTGCTTCAGCCAATGGCGAAGGAACGCTTGCCAACCGAGCTACACAACAAGACTCGGACCATCTATCAGTCGATTGATCCAATCAACGTCCCGCGTCCGCAATCGCCGACGCAACTTCGAGTCATTGTGGCCGGGCATCTTCGGGACGTGAAAGACCCAATGCGTGCAGAACAAGCAGTGCGCAATCTTCCAACTGACTCCGCGATTCATGTCGCTCACTTCGGCGCGGTACTGCATGAAAAGTATCAAGCACTCGTCGACGATGCTTCTCGAGAGAATCCTCGTTACAGTTACTGCGGGCAGGTTTCGCATGCCGAGCTTCGGACGGAGTTAGCGACCTGTTGGTTGATGGTAATCAGCTCGACACTGGAAGGCGGTGCCAATGTTGTCTCGGAAGCAATCGTGCAGGGCACGCCCGTGTTGGCTTCACGTATTGATGGATCGATTGGGTTGTTGGGTGAGTCATACGAAGGCTACTTCGACGTCGGTGACACGGCGCAACTGCGAGAGCTTCTTCTGCGGTGCGAATCAGAGCCTACTTTCTACCGACAGTTGCAAGCACAAGTTGCAGCGAGATCAGATCGATTCGCTCCGGCTCGTGAACTTGCAGCGTGGCAGCAACTAATTGGCGACGTAATGACAGCCTAGAAACGGCAATACGTCGACCCGCGACGTGTAACCGCAATGCAAGCTGCATCGATAAGGAATCGTTGCGCCGAAGCCCGACAATGTCGATGGACGTTCTGCTGTAGAGGGGTTTCCCTCGAAGCTCGCGAATCTAGGCAACGTGTGACGCAATTGCGACGCATGTGCGTGTTCTACGCGAGGGTATCCCAGCCGTTTTTCTTAAAGGGGGCCTCGCGTCGTCCGATGATACGCAAAGGCACATTGAGCTGACGTTACGCGCAAGCTTCGAACGGATTCACAGGCGGGCTTTTCATGAGTGTTTTTGCTGACTTCAAACGAAGTGTATTCGTCGGCGCTACTTTATTCTTCTTGATTCCGAACATCGTGCTGGCAGCCGGACTCGAGCGAATGGCTCCCAACACAAGGGCACTGTTTGAAGAAGGCAGCTACCTCGAGATTTCTTGGGCGAACGTCGATCCCGAACTGCAAGGCGTCGGAGGCCTGCTCGAACCAGGTGGACTTGGTACAGGCGACCTTCTGCAAAACTACAACATGTACGGCTTCGCTGTGAAAGGTGACCTCACGTGCCGTAGCTCGTTCGCCGTTGTGGTCGACCAACCGTGGGGCGTGGATACGCTATACCCGATTGTCCCAACCTCGGCATACTCCGGAACGTCCGCAACACTTGATGCCGTCACCATGAGCGGCTTGCTTAGCTACAAGTTTGCACCACGCATGACGGCATACGCTGGACTACGAGCTCAGTCGATCAGCGCGAATGTCTCCTTTCCGTTCGGAGGCGCCATTGGTTTGGGTGGAGCGTACTCAGCCGTGGCCGAACGTGACACCGGCTATGGTTTCATGACCGGCGTCGCCTACGAAATCGAAGACATCAAGCTACGCGTCGCAGCAACGTACTACTCAGAAATCGAAACGAATCACGACTCGATAGAGACGGTCGGTGCGGTGTCGACGCTAACACGTACTGAACTAACAACGCCACAATCATTCAATCTTGAGTTTCAAAGTGGCATCGCCAAAGACACACTGGCGTTCGGATCGATCCGGTGGGTGGACTGGTCGTCGTTTGCGATTTCGCCTCCACTGTTTTCCAGCACAATCGGCATTCCACTGGTCGAGTACACCGAGGACTGGACCACCTACACGTTGGGAGTGGGTCGCAGAATCAACGACAGCTGGGCATTGGCCGTTGTCTTCAGCTACGAACCGTCAACTGGCCAGGAACTCACGACGCTCGGCCCCGTCGACGGTCGATTCTCTTACGGGATTGCTCCAACGTACACGCTCGGCAATATGAAAATCACCGCCGGCGTAAACTTCATCGAATTGGGTGACGCAGCCAACTTTGCTGGAACACGATTCGACGATGGCGATTCTATTGCCGTTGGCGTTCGCGTCGGCTGGAACCTGTAGCAGACGGAAGACAGACGCCGAACTGCCACATTCGACCATTTTGTAGTTGCTGGAATGGGAGCGTTTCGCCGAACTCTCCCACATTTTTTCGCGAGCCTGTTCGCCCGAGTGCTCGCCTGTATCCAACTGACTTTGCGGCAAAATGGGTTAACGCGGATTTCGTTCAAGCATTGAATCCGGCAAGAAAAGCGTTGAACGTTGCCCTGGCGGGGCACTCTTCATAAAATTCGGGAGTCCCGCCTTCAACCTTCCCGCCTACCAATGCCGCGTCAACAAACCCTATTGCTGATTGCGCTGTTCGCAAGTTGGATTCCGTCGTTTGGAATCGCTGCGTCATCTGAAGACGCCACGCAATTCTTTGAAAACCGTATCCGCCCACTATTGGCTGAACGTTGTTACGAATGTCACAACGAGGATCTGCAAGAGTCCGGGCTGCGTCTCGATTCTTTGCAAGCGATGATCGACGGCGGCGAGCGTGGACCAGCAATCGTCCCGGGCAATGCCAAAGACAGTCTGCTGATTCATGCAGTCAATCACAGCGAAGCTGATTTGCAGATGCCGGAGGGTGACAAGTTGTCGGCCAGAGAAATCGCCGACCTTGCCACTTGGATTAGAGAGGGCGCGATCTGGCCCGGGCAACAGGCTGAGATTCGCAAATCGGCAGAACAAGACGGGCCGCTCTTTACCGACGCCGAACGAAACTTCTGGGCCTTCGTGCCTCCTAGGACTCCCGTTATTCCGGACGTACAGAATCGCAATTGGGCTAAGTCCGAACTCGACTATTTCATTCTTGCTAAGCTCGAAGCTGCTGGTCTGGAACCAGCTCCTCCAGCGACCAAGCGATCACTGCTTCGCAGGACGTACTTCGACCTAATTGGTTTGCCGCCGACTCCAAAGCAGACGGAAGAATTCGTACGCGACAATTCACCGCAGTCATTCGAGCGAGTGGTCGACGACCTGCTCGCTTCTCCGCAATATGGCGAGAGATGGGGGCGTCACTGGCTGGATGTCGCGCGCTATGCCGACAGCAACGGCCTGGATGAGAATTGGGCGTTCGAGTTCATCTATAAGTATCGAGACTGGGTAGTACAGGCCTTCAACGATGACCTGCCCTACACCGACTTCGTCACGCAACAGTTGGCAGGTGATCTGCTGAAGCAGCAGCCTCACGAAGACCAGAACGACTACATGCGTCGCGTCGAGGCCACCGGCTTTCTGTCGGTCGGTCCCAAGATGATCGCTGATGATGATCCCAAGAAGAAAAAGATGGACATCATTGACGAGCAACTGAACACCGTCGGGCAGACATTTATGGGACTGACGATCGGTTGCGCCCGCTGCCATGACCATAAGTTTGATCCCATCCCGACCTGGGATTACTACGCGATGGCCAGCATCTTCAAATCGACGAAGACGATGGAGCACTTACGCGTCGTCGCGCCAGTTTCGCTGCACGAGTTTGAGTACGAAGGCTATGCAGAAGAGCTGAAAGCCTATCAAACAAAGCTTCGCGAGTTGCAATCCAAGCGTGACGATTTCTGGCGTCAGCACGGACTGGCGACCTTTAAAAAACAGAATCCGACGAAGGCGAAGGAGCTTGAAGGCAAAGCGTTCAAGCTACCGAAAAAGCCTGAGTCGTACTTGGACGAAGCAGATCGAACCCAATTCGAAAGGCTGCAAGACCAACTGAAGCAGCACGAAAAAAACAAGCCTCAGAAAACGAAGGTCATGGGGCCGACGGAGGGTGAGGTCGAAAACCTGCGTGTCAGCCTGCGTGGCAACTACTTGACCTTGGGCGATCAGACTCGCAGACAATTCTTACGAATCATTGATGGCGAGCAGGCGGAACCGATCACCACCGACCAAAGTGGTCGCCTGGAACTGGCGCAATGGATCGCCAGCCCCCATAACCCACTTACCGCACGTGTCTTCGTCAATCGAGTTTGGCGGTGGCGATTCGGCCGTGGGATTGTCGCGACGACCGATAACTTCGGCCGATTGGGAGCTCGCCCATCGCATCCTGCATTGCTGGATTACCTTGCACTGAAATTCGTCGAAGGAGGTTGGTCGCTGAAGCGACTTCACAAACAGATGCTGCTGAGCTCGACCTATCAAATGAGCTCCCGCTACGACCAACGCGGTGACGAAGTCGACCCGCAGAACTTGCTTTGGTGGCGTTTCCCGAGACGGCGACTCGAAGCCGAAGCCATTCGCGATTCCATTCTGTCCGTTAGCGACAACCTGGACCTGACTGTCGGCGGTTCACTGATGCCGCTGAGGGATCGCACCTACGTGACGGGAACAGCATCTAAACAGCAGCGGTACGACAATCCACGCCGCAGTATTTACCAACCTGTGTATCGCAGTGCTGTATATGACGTCCTGTCGACGTTCGATTTCCCCGATCCCGCGACGCCGACAGGCGACCGCAAGGAGAGCGTCGTCGCACCGCAGGCTCTTGTGATGATGAATAGCAACCTCGTTGCGACACACGCCGAACGGTTGGCCACCAAGTTGCTCTTGGACAGCGCATCCGATGAGACACGTATTCGCCGCATGTTCGAGACCATTCTCTCTCGCACGCCAGCCGATCACGAAGTAATGGCCATTCGCCATCATCTCGCTGGGGCACGCGCACCGATCAAATTCACGTCGGACGACGGCTCGAATCCAAGTAAGACGGATGAAGTCAGCACCGAAGCCGAACTCGAATTGTCCGCGTGGACTGGATTGTGTCGCACGTTGATCTCGTCCAATGAGTTTCTTTACGTAGACTGAAAACGAACGTCGGGCAGAGTCCACGAAGCAGGGCAATTACCAATGAATCAACACTGGATTACGAATCGCCCGCACAGTCGACGCGAAATGCTTCGTTCAAGCAGCGTCGGATTTGGCTCACTTGCCCTCGCGGGACTATTAGCTGACCAGCGGGCACAAGGATCCCCAACGCACGCGGAGAATTCTCCACTTGCACCTCGACGACCACATTTCGCAGCCAAGGCGAAACGCGTCATCTTCATGTTCATGCATGGTGGGCCGTCGCAGGTCGATACGTTTGACTACAAACCAGAGTTGCAGAAGCAGCACGGCAAGCCATTCGCTTACGATAAACCGCGTGTGGTCTCGTCGAAGACCGGCAACCTGTTGGCGAGCCCCTTCAAATTCAAACAATGCGGCGAAAGCGGCATTCATATCAGCGAGATTTTTCCGCACGTCGGTCAATGTGCGGACGATATTTGCTTCATCAATTCGATGCACGGCAGCAATTCACGCCACGGCTCGGCACTGCTGGAATTGCATACGGGCAGCGACACGTTTATTCGTCCCAGCATGGGAAGCTGGATCACGTACGGTCTGGGCAGCGAAAACCAAGACCTTCCTGGATTCATCACGATTTGCCCGACGCTTGGGCACAGCGGTTCCAATGCTTGGTCCAGCGCATTTCTTCCGGCGCACTACGCGGGTACGCCGATTGGCTTTTCGAGCACGAAAGCTGAAGAAGCCAAAATCCGCTACATCAAGAATTCGTCTATGGCCGAAGTCCGTCAGCGTAGAGAGCTCGACCTGCTTCGCCAACTAAATCAATATCACCTAGAGAAGTCGGGACCGGACGACAATCTGGAGAGTCGGATCGAATCGTTCGAATTGGCGTTCCGAATGCAAACGGCCGCCCCGGAGATTCAAGACCTCTCCAGCGAAACAGAGACGACCAAAGAACTGTACGGAATCAACGACGCAAAGACGAAGAACTTCGGCATCCAATGCCTGATGGCACGTCGTTTCGCCGAGGCTGGCGTTCGATTCTTGCAGGTCACGCACAGCTATAAATGGGATGCCCATGGCGAAGTCGAAAAGAACCATCGCCGGAACGCAGAAGAAGTTGACAAACCAATCGCCGCGTTGATCCAAGACCTGAAGCAGCGCGGACTGCTGGAGGACACGTTGCTGCTGTGGGGTGGCGAATTCGGCCGAACTCCTGTCACTCAGGGCTCGAATGGTCGGGACCACAATAACGTTGGCTACACAATGTTTCTCGCCGGCGGCGGCGTGCAAGGCGGCATGAGATACGGCGCGACAGACGAATTTGGTTACTTTGCGGCGCAAGACAAAGTCCACCTACACGACCTTCATGCCACAATCCTGCACCTGATGGGGCTAGATCACGAAAGGCTGACCTACAACTTCGCCGGCCGCGACTTTCGTTTGACGGACGTGAAGGGGCAAGTCGCCCATGGCCTCATTGCTTGAGTGGATTCTCCTCAGAGAGCGCTGCGGCGGGGAAGAAGACACTCAAAGACACTCAAAGACATTCAAAGACACTCAATGCACTTGCGCTGACTAAATGAAAAAAGCGAATGCCATCTCTGACATTCGCTTTCGCATAACAAATCTTTGATCGAGCCAGCGAACTAGCGTCGTCGACGCAGCAAGCCAACCAGCGAACCGCAAATCATCAACAACGAGATCGACGATGGTTCAGGAACGGACGCTGCCGCGACACTCTGTCCGAAGTTGTTCGAAAGAACCAAGAAGTCCGCGAATTCAACCGTACCGTTACAGTCGATGTCGCCTTCTAGGTGTCCTTCGTCGGTGCTCGTCGCCTGCCCAAAGTTGGCGGACATGACGAGGAAGTCGGCAAATTCGACCGTGCCGTTTCCATCAAGGTCACCATTGGTGCCTGGATTACAAGCAACGAGTTCTACACCGGCCAACTCAGCGACCTGTGCCGAATCGAGGGCATCTGTGTAGAGCCGAACGTCACTCAGGAAAACAACCGAAGTTTCGCGACCAGGTTGGCCAATGCCGCCTTGTCCGCCCAGAGCGAATGGCAACTCGTCTTCGGACTGCTGGGCAAGCCCAAGGCTGACTTCGTTTCGAGCTTCACCATTTCGATAGTACGTCATTTGGTCGCCTTCTTTGACGACGACGTGATGGTACCAGTTGTTATCGTTTGGAATGCGGTTGTCATCCGGTCCAGCCTTACCCCATTCCAGATCGCTTTCGGCACTGCCGTCAGCCCGGAACTCGATTCGGTTGTTGGTGAACTTGATGAATTCGCCAGTGTCAGCCCCAGAAAAGTCATTGCGGTTTCCGATGATGATGTTCCCGCTCGTCTGAGCCTGGCCACCGTCTGACTTAGACCAGAACGTCCATGTGAACTGGTTTTCCAGGTCCATGACCGGAGCTTCTTCAACCGCTTCGACAAAGGTTCCAGCAAAAGACAGAACGGTTCCGCGTTCTTCATCGTCAACCCAAACATTGCCATCAACGCCAAGACCGGCATCAATGTTGTCAATCAAGGCACCATCTTCAATGGCACCAGGGCCGGTTCCCATAACAAGGTCAGCGTCACCACCTTCATCCAGTTTGTATCGAGCAAACAGATCGGCATCAGCTACGAGATCACCACCCTGTGCGACAGCGATTTGCGAAGGCGTCAGTGCGCTGGTGTACAT